>JAEORY010000136.1 GCA_016840645.1 Candidatus Borrarchaeota archaeon
TAACGGCTGAGGCTGACAAGGTAGTTTTAGCCGAATACTAAGTGTGCGATCAGTTTCCTGCCAGTCATATTGAATGGCTTGTCCGTCATCAGGGCTGTAGGGGAGAGTGAAATAACGAATGTGTGGTGTTACCACCGCAGTATAAGGAAAATGTGTCAAAAGGCTGAGATCCAAGCCGAGTTGATAGTAGTAACGCCGGAACATTCGCAAGGTTTGACGGATCAGCGCCAAGCGGTAATATTTGCCCTCGAAATTAGCTAAAGTGAGGGCTACGGTGCGGACCAAAGTATCGAGGTTGCCTTCCACTCCCGTAATTTGCACGATCCTCAACACGTCATAATAACACTGTTTGCGGGTGGCCTGCGAACGGAGGATGCGTCCCACCACTTCGGCTATACAACGCCTAATGCGTGAGGGGAGATAAACTACGCGTCCATTGGAGGCGGTTAAGTTGACCTGCTTTTCGTTGATGACTTTGTAAGCCTTTTTCTGGAGTTTCTTGTTCTTCTTTTGCTTTGGGGAGGTAGCCAGCGCATCAATCCACTGATCGGACCACAAAGTCGTTAAGATTTGTTGAGCAGCGAGTGTAACTAAATCCCGTAACCAGTCCAGCGATGTTCGCAAAGCGATGTCCTGCGGGAGTTTTAAGGGGTATGCCTGAGTCAGATACGTCATGTGTAAGCTACTTCCAGTACGGTTTTCTTTCTTTTTAGCTCGGATAACGTCAAACTAGTATGCGGAACACAACTATAAAAAGACAACGTTTTTTAGCTGTCAGCAGTGGAGTGGAGTAGAGCGCTCACCATTCTCCACCAACGGAATAGTTGTCTATAACACGGCATATTTGTCTATATTTATGTTAACTATTAAGCACCCTTCGGTTGCAACCTAACTGCTTCCATGAAGGCACAACTTTTTCCATCCATGATCCTTGCAGTATATGGGTGCTATGTTTTTACTTTCAAAGTTGGTTTTAATGTGCCTGAGATCTCGCGAAGAAGTTGTTCGTCCCTGTGATATCTAACTGAAAGTGCTTTTGTTGGACAGACTGAAACACACAATCCGCAACCTTTACATGCAATTTCTGATACTTGAGCGACTGCATCTTCAACTTTCACGGCATAAAATGGACAGACGCGCTCGCAAGTTCCACATGCAATACACAGTGACTTATTGACGACTGGAACCATAAGTTCCAACATCATTTTACCCTGTACAAATGCGGCAGCTAAAGCAGCGACACCATTTGCACCCGCTACGCTGTACGGAATGTTTTTAGGACCGTGTGCTCCTCCGGCAATATATATGCCTGGAGTCTTTGTGTCCTGCGGATTGAGGCACTCATGGATTGGCTTAAGAAAGCCGCTTGGGCCACGATCAAGTCTTAAGACATCTGCGATTTTCAGTGTTCCTTCTCCTGGGACGATTCCTGCAGAAAGCACCAACATATCCACTTCATCGCGGATTAGTTCTCTTGTCAAAGTATTTTCCACCCGAATCTTCAGATTCTTTGTTTCTTTGTTTTCTCGCACTTCAGCAATCTTGCCCCTGACGAATTTAATGCCTGCATCCCTCACACGGGCATAATACTCTTCGCAGGCTTTATCTGGGGTACGGATATCAATGTAGTAGATCGTTATATCAGCGTCAGGATATTCTTGGTGAATTAACTGAGCGTTCTTCATCGCTACCATACAGCAAACCTGACTGCAATGCGGATTTGTTTTTAGATCTCTAGATCCAACACATTGAACCATCCCTATTTTTTTAGGTCGCTTATTATCAGAAATACGTAATAAGTGACCACCTGTAGGCCCTGTTGGATTCAACAGTCGTTCTAGATCTGATTGTGTAACAACGTTTTCATAGATTCCGTAGCCATAATCGTTGTTTTCCAATGCGTTATAAGGGGCAAATCCAGTTGCCGCGATGATTGCACCGACTTCGATTTCCTTGGTTGCTGACTGTTGTTCTAAATCTATTGACTCTGATAAGCACGCCTTTTGGCATGCGCCACACTCTATACAGTCGTCTTTGTTAATCACTGCCTTTTTCGGAACTGCTTGTGCAAATAGAATGTATATTGCATTTCGAGTTCCTAATCCATTATTGAATTCGTTAGGAACTGTTATTGGACATTTTTCCAGACACGCTTCGCATCCTGTACAGGTTTCTGTGTTAACATAGCGGGCTTTTTGCAGTAATTCAACCTTAAATTCACCAGGTCTACCGCTTACGCCTTGGACTTCAGTATAAGTTAAGATCTCTATATTTGGATTTCTAGCGACTTCAACCATTTTTGGAGCCAATATTCAGATACTACAATCATCAGTTGGGAACACTCTATCGAATTTCGCCATGCTCCCACCAATTGAAGAACTACTTTCCACGAGGTATACTTTGATCCCCTGCTTTGCTAAATCCAGCGCGGCTGTCATTCCAGTAATTCCTGCTCCAACTACCATCACTGCCTCTACTGTTTCCAACTCCATTACTGGGATATCTTCCAGTAATTCCGCTCGTGCCACACCTGCTGCAACTAATCGTTTCGCTTTTTCAGTTGCTGCTTCTTTATCTGTATGAACAAAAGAATTATGTTCTCTGAGATTCACCATTTGAAAATAGTAAGGCGACAATCCTGCTTCTTTTAGCAACGCTCGATATGTTCCCTCGTGTATCATGGGTGTACATGCTGCAACAACAATGCGATTCAGATTATAGTCCTTTATAGCTTCTTTGATCTCTTGTTGTCCTGCATCGCTACAACTAAACACGCTTGTGCTTGTGTATACTACATTAGGCAAAGTTTTCGCAAACTCGGCGACTTCTTCTACGTCTACCACTGAGCCAATGTTCACGCCTCACGCACAAACAAAGGTACCAATGCGTACATTTTTCATAGAACCCCTCCTGGGGTTAATTGTTAACCTTTATTACCTCCAATTGTGAACTTTTATTATAATTTCGCCAATTTTTGATTGGAGTACAGCTGTCTAGTACGGGTATTTAAATTTACCTCTATTTATCTAGCTTTCCAAATAGACAGCTACAAAGTGTGTATACAGTTATAAACCTATCTTTAAAGAGATAAGAACGAATATGCTATAAGCAGATAATCTCTTAGTAATAGATCGTATATCGCATTGTAGAAACTCCATTATTTCGATAACTAAAAAAAGTACAAAAAAACTTTTTAAACCAAAGCTTGTATAGGTTTAGCTGGATTTCGCTTAGAAACTTAGGATTTCGATTTATAGGTTACAATCTTAAAAAGACATTTTGTAAAGCCGCAACTTATTTAAAAGAGGTTTGAAAAATGGCAAAAGAACGAATGATTGATTACTTACAGAGCAGAATCGAGGGAATCGGGTTCCGCGATTTACATGATTTTGTTGTAGATAAAGACGTCTGTTGTTTCTGCGGGACATGTGCGAGTTTATGTCCAAGAATTGGTTTGGAAGAAAAAGAACCAAAACTTCAGGAATATGATCCAACATGCTCAATGTGTTTTAGATATTGTGCAAGAACATATTTCCCTGAAGATGAAGTAGAAAAAGAATTCTTTGGTGGTAAAACACGCGATAACTACCTCTTAGGTTATTATCAGAAAGCAACTGCCGCACAAAGTACCGATGATGCTGTATTGAAGGTGGCACAAAATGGAGGAGTAGTCTCCACACTATTGATTCGTGCTTTAGAGACAGGTTTAATTGATGGAGCACTTGTTACAGGAAAGGCTGGCAATTGGGTGCCGAAACCATATGTAGCGAGAACACCAGAAGAGATATTGGCTGCCGCTGGTTCTAGATATACGATGGCGCCAAGTATGCTTCCATATTCTGAGGCAATATATGAATATGAACTTGAAAAACTTGCTTTTGTTGGTATGCCGTGCCAAATCCAAGCAGCACGAAAATTTTAACTATGGCCGCCACTTTCTGATGCACTTGGAAAAATCACTTTGATAATTGGGCTGTTCTGCTCATCGAATTTCACGATGGATTTGCTTAAGAATACAGTATATCAACAAATGGGTGTATCATTGAGTGACGTAAAGAAGTTTGATATTGCACGTGGTAAATTCTTTGTCTACCTAAATGATGGATCGGTAAAAGACATCCCAATAAAAGAGACTAAAGTAAACAATTGGGCATCTTGTCAATATTGTAAGGACTATACCGCTGAATTTTCTGATATTGCAGTTGGCTCAGTAGGTGCGCCAGCCGATGATTGGAATACTGTCTTCGTAAGATCAGATGTCGGTGCAAAACTGTTTGATGATGCCGTTTCTGCTGGAAAAATAACTGTAGCAGATACACTTGATCTCTCTAGGGTAGAAAAAGAATCTCTTAGGAAGAAATCGCAATTAGCGAAGATGGATGAGCGGGTGTATTCCGCCGTACAACTTTTGAATGTGTCAGACGTTGAAGCAAAGACCTATGCAACTCTCGTGTCTTTAGGATACGCAGATATAGCGATGTTAGCTAAAGTCATGAAAGAAGAAGAAGCAGATGTTCGTAACTCCCTTAGTATATTACAACAACGAAAATGGATCTCAGCAGCCGATTCTAAATATACTCCCGTCAATCCGGCAGAAGTTGTCAAGGCAGAAATAGACAAATTCGAGGCAAACATCAAAAAAATCAAATCTGATGCATTGGTAGATCTCCACGCGCTTTATGTGCAGAACAATCTCATGCATGTGCGCTATAAGGAATTTATGGACTTAATCTAGCGTGCGATTTTTCTCTTTTCTTTCTTTTTTCACAATTTTGGATTATTTCATATCATTTTTTAGAAAATCTGATTCAGTTAGAGCTTTTGGGATCTCTTCTTTTAGAAATCAATTGCAACTGGTTTCTCGATTATAATTTGTGACATAATGGAATAGTCAATTTTAAATAGGGACATGAAATACCACAAACTGACTCTAAGTTTTGTTATTCTCATAACTCCAAAAATTGAAAACACTGGTAGAGATGTGATTCAAGATGTTAAAGATGCATGAATTTGGTGATAAAAACCTGGGAGATCTTCAAGCAGAAGTTATCTATAATAGCCTTTGTACTGGA
This sequence comes from Candidatus Borrarchaeota archaeon, assembly GCA_016840645.1. The sequence goes on from JAEORY010000136.1 coordinate 5,073, forward strand.
TGCGGGGCATGTGCTGCTTTCTGCCACAAGTACATTAGCATGGTAGATGGATTTCCAACTGCAATTTCAAGATGCTTAACTCCCTGTGGGCTCTGTTATAGTGTTTGCCCACGGACATTTGTATCGCTTAAAGCGCTAGATCAATTTACTTTTGGCAAAAACCGTGAAGATCAAGCGTTAGGATACTATAACAAAATAGTCATGGCTAAGCCCAAAGGAAAAGTGAATTCTGCAGTAGAACAAGCAAAAGCAGGTGTGAAAACAGCCTTGCTAAAGGCGGCGATTGATCTAAAACTAATCGATTCAGCAGTGCTAGCTAAAGGTGTCGATCCGAAAGATAAGTGGAAAGCAGAACCATTTATCGCTACAAATAAGAAAGAAATTGATGCAGGCGCGGAGGGGAAACTGAACGCAAGTCCTCAGATAACAGGTTTAGCGGAAGCTATGGCTATGGGCAATGACAAAATCGCCGTAGTTGGTGTGCCCTGTCAGATGATTGCCTTACGAAAAGTTCAGTCAAACAAGAACTATGAAGTTTGCCAAGACAAGATTGCGTTTGCTCTTGCTGAATTCTGTGTACGGGCGCGTCACGATGGATGTGCAAGCTGCTTGGATATGACTGCTGAATTCTCTGACATTTCTGTAGATCCCTCTGCAACTAAAGAGGGTTGGAATACCGTTATAATTCGCTCTGAGAAAGGTTTATCTGTTTTTGAAAAAGCCGTAGAGAAGGATTATATCGAAACACAAGAGATATCTGATGACGTCATAGAAAAACTCAAAACAGCTGCGGAACGAAAACTGAAGAAAAACCTGCAGGCTATTCTTAAAGACATAGATTATCTTAAACTTGGCTATCTGTTAACAGATTCTACTGAACTCTCTAAATTGCTAAAAATGCTCTAAAACCACTTTTTTATTTTTATTTTGAACATTTTCTTGTTTTTTTAAGCCTAGGAGTTTCCAGGTGCGTCTATTCGCTTTTTTTTCCTTTGTTTCCAGTGCAGTGTTTTATCAAAAGTATTAAAAAGCGCTTCTTCATATGCTAGGCAATGACGCTAAACAAGGAGGCGTACTATCATGATCGATCATGACATGCATGACATAAAAGAACGGATTATATCGATTGTTGGAGAGAACAATTTTACTGACAATCCATTTGATCTACTATCATATAGTCAAGATGGTTCAGAAGCCGAAGGTACGGCTGAAGTTATAGCTTGGGTAACTACAACAGAGCAAGTATCAGAGATTCTGAAATTAGCGAACGAGAAAATGATACCCGTTACTCCACGTGGAGCGGCAACGGGATTATCTGGAGGCGCAGTAGCCTCAAGAGGCGGCATCCTAATGGACTTCTCAAGGATGAACAAAATCTTGGAGATTGATATGGAGAACCTTACGGCAACAGTAGAACCAGGAGTTATTTTGGCAGATCTAAATAAGGTTCTAGAGCCTAAGGGAGTGTTCTTCCCTCCGATGCCCGCAAGCGATTCTGTTGCACAAATGGGCGGCTCTATAGCTGAGAACTGTGGAGGAGTTCGTGCAGTAAAATATGGGGTCATAAGGGACTGGATTCTAGGCCTAGAGGTTGTGTTGCCAACTGGCGAGGTTATTAAAGACGGAGGAAAAATGCGAAAGAATGTAAGCGGATATAACTTGGTCGGCATTATGACAGGGTCAGAAGGCACCTTAGGCGTAGTTACAAAGGCGACAGTCGGTTTGACTACGATACCTGAAACAAGACTTTCAGCTTTGGTGTATTTTGACACACCCGAAAATGCTGGCAAATTCATCTTTGCGTTGTTCAAGTCCGGATTGAACCCCTCTGCTGGAGAAATATTAGATAGCCCAACCTTAGACGCTGTTGCTAATTATACGGGCATGACATTTCCAGAGTGTGGCGCGTTTATAATCGTAGAACTCGACGGCGATTTAGAAGACATCAAAAGAAGGCTTCAGAGACTTGAAGAACTCTTTAAAGCCTCAGAAGGTATGCTACAGTATCGCTTAGCGTGGGATCCCGTAGAAAATCTCGAAATTTGGAAAGCTAGGAAATCAGCTTTGCCCGCCATGGCTCAGATAAAACCCTCTGTAATTATCGAAGACACTACAGTTCAACTCAATAAAATCCCCGAACTTCTTGTACGTATGGAAGAACTGGCTAAAAAGTACGATATTAAGATTCCCTGTTTCGGTCATATTGGAGACGGCAATATCCATCCTCTTTTCCTCTTCGACCCTAGAGACCCTGACGAGTCTGCAAGAGCGCATGAAGCAGTAGTGGAGATGGGAAAAATAATCATCCAAGACTTGAAGGGTACTGTTACGGGTGAACACGGCGTTGGTACTGAGAAAAAGATCTTTATGATGGATGAGCATGGACAAGTCAAAATAGACCTATGGAGAAGGATCAAACAGGCCTTTGATCCAAATGGAATTCTGAATCCAGGTAAAATATTCGATTAAAATAGGTGATTTAAAAATGGGTGTACTCGAATTAGAGAAAAAATTTGAGGATCAAATCTTGAAGTGTAGCCGTTGTGGATTTTGTAGGGCAATTTGTCCTACCTTCGAAGCTAAGGACCTTCTAGAGTCTTATGGTGCTCGTGGCAGAATGATGCAGCTTAAAGCAGTCGACGAAGGAAAAATTCAGCCAGATCAATCATTAGTTGACAGAATATTTACATGCACCTTATGTTCGGCGTGTGAACAGAAGTGCCCTTCAAAGGTTGACTATGTCAAAACAATGGAGGCTGCACGAGCAGGTCTAGTTAAACTGGGTTTTGCTCCTCCGGATTTTGCTGAGTTTAGCGCAATGACATTAGAAAAAGGAAACGTGCTGGGACAAGACAACTTAAAAAGGATGAAATGGGCTGCAAAACTTGAAAACATCAAGGTAAATGAACCAGCAGATGTTCTATATTTTGTTGGCTGTAATATCATGCGGCCCCGTGTGCGACCAATGGCAACAGCCACTGCCAAAGCCCTTCAAGCTGCCAATGTTGATTTCGCAGTAATGGGTGAGGATGAATGGTGTTGTGGTCTTGTTTTTATTAACACAGGTCATTTAGACGTTGCAAAGGAATTTGCTAAGCATAATATTGAGCTGATTGAGAAGATTAACCCGAAACGCATCGTAACAATCTGCCCAGGATGTGCACAAGCCCTTCGACATTACAAGCATTTAACTGACGACTGGACACCAGGTATTCCAATCACGCATGCCGTGGAATATATTGCTGAACTCCTCGACCAGGGCAAATTTACATTTACGAATGAATTCGATGGTGGCAGTAAAATAGCATACCATGATCCATGTGAACTTGGCAGGCAAATGGGTGTATTTGACGCCCCTAGAAAGATCCTTAATGCGATTCCAGGCGTAGAATGGGTCGAATTAGAGAATAACAAAGAACTTTCACACTGCTGTGGCGGTGGCAGTGGTCTGCAAGGCATCGATAACGAATTAGCGAGAGAAGTTGCGAGCTATCGACTGAAAGAAGTTCAAGACGCAGGTGCTGACGTGCTGGTGACAGCTTGCCCCACTTGTCGCGCGAATTTCTTAGACACAATTAAACAAAATAATCTAAGCATCAAAGTAATGGACATCCATGAGATACTAGCACAAGCACTTGAATGAAATTTTCGCTTTGAATTCCTTCTTTTCTTTTTTTAAATCTTAAAAAGAATCCTCATCTTACATTAAGGTTATGAAATTAACGTATTCATGGACTTAACAGATTAAATAAACCTCATCTGCCTAATTTTGTTCTATAATGACGTTCGATTATTGCGGATGTTACTCGTTTTTTACTCGGTTGAAAGTTACGTGGAAATTACGTAACTTGGGTATAGAAAATTGCGGTGTTTATTAATGAACTGT
>JAEORY010000137.1 GCA_016840645.1 Candidatus Borrarchaeota archaeon
TTGCCAAATATGACACTAGATCGTGTCATCTATTGCCAGATGTGGCAAAGTAGACAATAATACTATATATTTAAGGATTTAAAAACTTATTAGGATCAGATTTATAATATGCAAGATGAAAGTCACGAGTAATTCAGAGGAGGTAAACTCTTTCAACAAAAGAAAGTGGTGCCGTGTATGAGTCCAGATTCAGATTTTGTGACGGTTAGAGGAAGGAAATATCATGTCAAGAACGGCACACTTGGTCTTAGCAATATTGGGATTAAAGATATCGCTGAGATTGAAGGGTTGGAGAATCTCAAAAATCTCAAAGAACTCAACCTCCAATATAATCGAATAAGAGAGATCAAAGGATTGGGATCTCTCATTAACCTAAAAAAATTGAACCTTATGGATAATAAAATAGAAAACCTCAAGGGATTGGAGAACCTCACTAACCTCCAAGGACTCTATCTCTGTCATAATCGAATAGAAGAGCTTAAGGGATTGGAGCACCTCACTAACCTCCAACATTTAGGTCTTAGTGAGAATCAAATAGAAGAGATAAGAGGATTGGAAAACCTTACCGAACTCCGAGAACTATCCTTTTGGTCAAACCGGATAAAAGAGCTTAAGGGATTGGAGCACCTCACTAACCTCAAGGGTCTAAATCTTCATCATAATCCAATAAAATTAGATGAACAGCAGTTAGTAGGGAAGAGTGCACAGGAGATTGTAAAATACTGTCAAAAAAAGGTTAAAAGGGATTAATATTGTTTCTTTACAGTTTAGGATCAGATCTTGGTGATGATAAGCGTGGAATCCATTTTGGTACCTTTTTCTTATAGTCTAAATATTTCTCACCGAATATCCGCTCAAGATCCTGTTCTTCATATGTTGCCAATTTATTATGAATTAATGCAACGAATATGAAAACTACAAATGAAAGTATCGAGAATGTTCCAAGAATGAATCCAATATAAACTATAAGAACTCCAAGGTACAAAGGATGCCTCACATGACCAAGTATCCCTGTATCAATTACGTCCATTTTGGGTGACTCAAGATCTTCGTGAAATAATGCCTTTTCCGCTGAACGCACTAGCATAATTCCGAGTATGATCACACATAGAGCCAGAATTAATCGAAACACCCATGGAACAAAACTTGCAAATCCTACAGAAAACTTGAAGATGAATGAATCTAAGGTCCATGTTAGCAGAAATACTACTGCAGAAATGAGTTGTAAATGATGTGAATAAGGCATTTCTTCGCCTACGAGATTAACATGTCTTGAACTAATTCTTATCACCTCCTGCCAAATTTTTTGTATATTTCAAATTAATGATTCGTAAGAGTTCAGTCACTTTCCAAATCTTTCCGGATCAAATCAATGGTCCTCATTATGATGTCTTCGACGGATAAGTTCACCTTTTGCATCATTACTCTTTCCAAGTTGGCACGATCAACAATCCCGGAAATGATCATAAAAAGGAAATGTACTAAATGATCGGGGTTCATATCCTGGTGGATTGATCCATCTTTGAAGCCCTGTTCCATTGCAATTGCCCAGGGTTTCTCGAATTTGCGGATCTCTTGTAAAAATCTTGCTCGTATTCTATCAGAAGGATTCTCCACATCCTCCACTAATTTCATTTTCCTCAGGATCTTGTCAGTGGTAATTTCTGCTTTACTTTCCGTAACAAGATAATGGCGCATGATTTCATGAATTAATGGATTTTCAAACAAATATCTAAGGGTATCTTCGCTTAATTCTGCGATTTTATCAATCCCTGAAGAAGATTCGGATTCAATTAGCGCTTTTTGCTTTTTGGAACTAGCTTTAATGCCTTGAATACCAATTTCGAAATATATATCTTCTTTACTATTAAAATGGTTGTACAATGTAGCTCTGCTTAAGTCTGCTTGTTCTGCAATATCGTCCATCTTTACATCATCATAAGGATTTTTGTCAAACAGTTCTCTCGCTGCATCAATAATCTCTTGTCGTGTTCGTAACGATTTGCGTTCTCTTCTCGTCAATTTCGCACCAGTTTTTGTTTCAGCATTTCTATCATTTGATCCAGACATTTTTTACACCTTCACTTATCTAATAACGGAATTCTTTCAAATTTAAAAAAATGCTATCCGAAGATAGCAAAATCATCAACTCTCAGCAGAATTTTACAGCATCTACATTGCATGTTCGAACACATCTTCCACAGAGATAGCATTCACCATACTTTTCGTTTAATTCCCCTGTTGGGCATTTCATATCACAAAGCCCGCACTCTGTGCAGGAATCTCCCTTCCCTGGTTTGACTTTGGAGAATTTCGCTACTAATGCTGCTAAGGCGCCATAGGGACAGAAAAGCCTGCAGAATGGTCTATATACGAAAATTGAAACCATAATGCAAGTTCCTATAATGAACGATACTGGAATTACGAATGGAGATAGCGCTGCTATTTGAATGAGTCCAAGACCAAAGGCAAGAAATAGGACGACTATCAGACCTAGTACACCCAATCTTATGAAATAACTGATTTTTGTAGGCACTATCAGTTTATTTTTCCCATTTTTGCCAGTTGGAACTTCATAGAGGAGTTCTTGAACTACACCGACAGGGCATCCATAACTACATATTGCACGTCCTACAATAAAAGTGAAACCAAGTGTTACGACGAGTGCTAGCAATGCTAAAGGTAAAGTATATGTTGCAACGATACCTGATCCAAAGTCTCCTGTTTCCGCCATTACACCATTAGAGCCCAATTTTGGCATTAAGCCGATCAAATGTCCAGTTGGAAGCATATAAAACGCAAGCAATGTCGCAATTAAGAGCCCAATTCGGACCCAGTTGTTAAACTTTGTTTTAACCATAATCAATACGGCTAAAACCGAGAAAACCATTATATAAATTAAACCAATTACTAACTCATGCATATCCACACTTCCTATCCTTTAATTTAGATTCTTCATCCCAATTTTGGTATGAACATGGATGTCGTTCTTTTGTACTCGATGTACTCATTTCCAAATTCTTTCTCCATTTCCTTCTCCTCTTTCTTGGCTAGCCGGTAATACAAAAGTCCTAGGATCGGCCACATAATAAGTAAGGGAATGGTAGCCCAGATAGCGATTAAACCCAATGTGATTAAGATGAAACCAGTGTATTGGGGATGGCGAACGAATGCGTAGATGCCGTCTGTAACCAGTTTCCCTGTTCCTTTTTCTTTGCTCCAATATTGTTTATAAATCTCTTTCCATCCAAAGATAATGAAGAGAGCCCCGATTAAGATCATCACAACCCCTACGTACTCTCCCCAATGTCCCACGTAAAGTTTTAGGGTATTTCCCCAGAGTATTCCTTCAGGCAATGTAACACCGACCGTCCATGTCACTATGTAAACACTGAGGGGAAGGCCAAACATCTCGAAGGCCGACGCTACGATGAAGGCTAGATAGGTGCTCGATGGGCGTTGTTGGCTCTCCCTGTAGAAAGGAACAAAAGCTATGAAGAGGACGAACAGTAAGGCCCAGATAATCATGCTCCCCCATTGACCGACCATCTCATACATTGCCCTACCACGCCACGCAGATGAGATATCCACGGGAGGAGTAAGCAATGGAAGAGTAAAGAGTCCTATTGCTAATGTAACAACGGTTACGACTGCTATAACGGCTATAACCAGAGCAACTAACAGTTTTCTATCCATTTTTATACCTCACGTCTACAAAGTAATTAGACTATATATCTAATATTAGACTTTTAGTATATAAATTTATCTTTTATCTAAAATTAGACTTAATGTAAACTTTTTCTGGTTAGAAACTTTTTATTTGAGACCACGAAAAGTAAGATTAAAAACTACTGTCAATACAGGCTGAAAGCCTTTGTATGAGCCATAAAACGTGATAACTATGACAACGGTTGAAGAATGGTTACTTGATGGCCCTCCTTGGGTTGAGTACAGAACAAGAATCGAACTACTTGGACAAAAAAGTAACGAAACCGATATTATTAATGTGCGGAAGGCCATACTGGCTCATCCACAAGTTTCTGACATTTTAGAAGAGTTAAAGTTGTGGGATAATAGTATACTGAAGCGTCATAATGATGCGAATCATCTTCTTCATAAACTAACATTTATTGCAGATTTGGGGATACAGAAAGAAGATAATGGAATTCCTCAGCTAATTGAGCAGATATCACTTCATAAATCCAAAGAAGGTATATATCAAACTCTTGTAAATATTCCAGAGAGATATGGAGGAACAGGAGAAGATCAATGGGCTTGGATGTTATGTGATGCTCCTTTGTTACTCTATGCTTTGACCAAACTTAGATATAACGATCAAAGACAAATGAATAAACCTTTAGAGGTCTTCATAAAATTTCAACGTGATAATGGATGGCCTTGTGCAGTAGCCCCTGAACTTGGCAAATTTCGTGGACCTGGACGCAAGGCTGATCCTTGTCCATATGCCAACTTGCTTATGCTTAAAGTATTATCGCTGTATCCCCAGTGGCGAGATAGTGATTTTTGTAAAGTTGGTGTAGAGACTATATTAACTCTATGGGAGCAACGAAAAGAACGAAGGCCATACTTGTTTGCTATGGGCTCTAGATTTGAGAAACTTAAGGTACCTCTTATTTGGTACGATATATTGCATGTCACTGATGTGTTGTCGCATTTCCCCTGGGTAAATCAGGACCCTCGTTTTTTAGAAATGATAAATATTGTTAGAAACAAAGCTGATCAACATGGAAGATTTAAAGCTGAATCTGTTTGGAGGGCATGGAAAGAATGGGAGTTTGGACAAAAGAAAGTACCCTCCCGATGGGTGACGCTTATAGTTAAATGTATGCTGAAAAGGATAGAAAAAACGTAGAGAAAAGGTATTCTGAATTTCTAGTAATAAGAAAGAACTATGATATTATATCATGTAAAATCGTTCCGCCTACCATTGTCAGATCTACCTTCACATCTTTGATTCTTTCTGCAGGGATAGCGGTCAAGTCTTCTGATAGAATGGCTATATCAGCGAGTTTTCCAGATTCAATTGAACCCTTTATGTGTTCCTCAAAGGATGCGTAAGCACCATTAAGCGTATAACATTTGATAGCTTCTTCCAAAGTGATACGATGTTCTTCTATAGGATGACAAACTGCGGACCATAAACCGTACAAAGGATTAAACGGAAAGGGTGGACAGTAGCCACAATCAGTACCAAACGTAACAATAATGCCCTCATCGAGAAGACTCCTAAATGGATTGCAGAGTTTTAAACGGTCTTTTCCTAAACGCTGCTCATACATTCCTCCAGGATGTTCCCACTCTCCAACAAAATTTGGTTGTACCGCGGCTATAACTCCTAATCGCTTCATCCTTCTTATTTGATCTTCTTTAATGAGTTCACAATGTTCGATTCTATGACGATGGTCTTCTCTTGGTTCACCCTTAAGTGCGAGTTCTATAGCATCAAGAGCCTCTTCGATTGCCTTGTCACCAATTGCATGGATAGCGACTTGCATTCCTAGTTTATGTGCCCTCATCACAGTTCTGTTGAGTTCTTCTGGAGAAATAGTGTAGAATCCGCTTGTTGTTGGATCGTCAGCATAGGGTTCAGAAAAGACAGCTGTATGTGAACCCATTGCGCCGTCAAACCAGATTTTAACCGAGCCTAGTCTTAAAAACTCATTGCCAAAGTAAGTTTTGATACCAAGAATACTCAATACTTCTAACAAATTTTCAATATACTTAGTTGCAGGTAACACATAAGCTCTCACCTTTAGAAATCCTTTTTCAAAAGCTGTTTGGTATGTACTTAACTTACTATTCGGTGAGGCTAACTCATGAATACTAGTACAACCCCATCGTAATACAATTTCACATGCTTTTTGAACAGCTTTCATGGCTAGGGATTCAGTCAATGGCGGTTGGACATTATCAATTAACTTCATTGCCTCCTCCTTTAAAATACCAGTGGGTTCCCCGGTCGGATCTCTTTCAATCTTTCCTCCAGAAGGATCTGGGGTTTTTTCTTCTATATCAATTTGTGCGAGTTCGAGAGCTTTTGAATTTACTGTAATCGTATGCCAATAATAAGGTGTTAGGACAACTGGATGGTCTGGCGATACAGGATCTAAATCCTTCTTTGTTGGGTGTCTTTTTTCGATCCAATTACTTTCATCCCATCCATGAGCCTTCAGCCAAGTCCCTTTCGGTAATTCACTTATCTTTGAACTGACCAATCCAACTACCTCGGGGATGGACCTAGTCATTGAAAGATCCAGTTCTGTGAGCACCTTCAGCCCCATTAAAATGAAATGGGTATGAGAGTCGATGAAACCTGGTATAACCGTTTTTCCTTCTGCATCAAGAACTTTTGCATTCGGGGGGATATCAATCTCACCATTTATTCCTACATCAATGATCTTGGATCCAAATATGACAACTACACTGTTCTCGATGGGTGATTTTCCTGTTCCATCAATTAGCGTGCCATTAGTGATTACAATGGGGCGTTCAAATAAAATAGCAATCAATCCTCCTATATATGAGCTGGAAATCACATTTTCATTCTAATTGGTTATAGAAGAAATAATTTCTTTCTGCTTTTATATTTGAGCTCATTTCTTTAAAATAAGGTTGTAGGAAGCAGTATAACTGCTTTGTAAAATATCAAACTGAAATGAGTGTACGTTCTTTTAATGCTGATCTTAATTCATCCATTAAAGCCAGATGGTCGCCTCCGTAACCCAGATAATTTTTAAGGTGCTGTTGAGCAAGAATTGAATCTCCCTTCGGAGCACTCTGTATTTTTGGTGTAGTATTATGGAGTTGTTCGTAATTTATGGAGTTTCCGTTATTGTCTATTTTGTACGTCAAGTCGATGATCATTTGGCGAAGTGAATAAAGTTCTGCCAGAATTTCGTTATTCATCAAACCTGCAGCGTTTATATGATGATTAGAAAAGCCATTCCCCTTTCCGTTATGCATGTGTCCTATATGAATACTCAAACCTCTTTCATTTTTGCATTGCTTTCCGCATATATCACAAATAACTGGACTGCTTTTCAAAACAATTGATGCTACTTTCATTCAAAATCAATCCGACAAAATGCTTTTAATTTGTAATGGGTTTATATATCGGTTTAAGTTATAAGCAATCATATTATTCAGATATATCATTGCCTAGTCAATATCTAACTCGGAAAATGAATTTAGTTATAGTGTAAAAGAAATGTAAATTTGGCTTCAAAAATAAGTATGAAAAAGATGGGATTGAATTAATAGGTTTCATTTTTTAGATTTTATTCAACGTCGAAGCAGTTTGAACGCAATGTCCGTTCCCATTCCATGCTTAAATGCCAAGTAAATCCACAGCATAGCTAATGGTTCGAGCAGTCGAGCATTCGAGAGCGGACCTATATCAATAACATCAAAGCCTATATCCTCTCCCAGACTCCTAACGACAGATTTTGCTTCGTCATCATCACCACAGATGAAATTACTAGCTGTTTCAGATCCAAACTGCACATTTGCCATAACGCCAACCCCCATAGCATTGAATGCCTTTACCACTTTTGCAGATGTCATTTTGGAAATTTCTTCAGCTGCAGAAGTAGTAAGTCCTACTGTAAGACCACTTAAATCTGGGGCAAGAGGATTAGTACAGTCCACTAGAATTTTTCCAGTTAGATCCCCTACTGTTTTAATTATATCTTGAGCGGCTGTATACGGAGTCGCGAGAACGACAACATCACCCCATTTCGCAGCCTCTTCATATGTTGAACTACAGACGTTTTTCCCCATGGATTCCGCTATTTCTAGCGCTTTTTCGGGATTACGAGATCCAAATACTATTTCGTGACCTTTTTTTGCCCATGGTTTCGCCAAAGCACGGGCTACATTGCCAGATCCAAGAATTCCTATTTTCATAAACCTTGACTCCATCCTGATATCTATTAATTATAAAAGTAAGAAATTGAGAACGAATATAATTAGTTTACCTTCTCTGCAATAAGGAAATTAGGGGAGACAAATGCGAAAGTGGATAGAGTACTTTGAGAGACCAGGTCCAGGAAACACTTTAAGAACACTTGAATTAGTCAAAGAGAGAAGTAATGAACTCGACATTAAGACTGTAATTATTGCCACCCTTCGTGGAAATAGTGCCTTGAAAGCCCATGAGATCATGGGAAACGAACTGAAAATTATAGCAGTTACTATTCCTCCTGGAGCCTATTGGATGGTCAAAGAATCTTTGCCTGGCCCTTGGAGTGACATTCCTGAACTGAAAACACAGTTAAGAGAATGGCAACAAAAAGGCTTAAAGAAAGTAAGAATGGACATGACTGACGAAATGCAGGATAAGTTAGAAGAATTGGGGATTAAAGTTGTCAGGGGGACTATTCCCTTCTATGGAATCGGTACAGCAATCGCTGGAACATTTAAAGGAGTTACTTTCGAACAAATTATGACAGAATCGCTGAGATTAATCTCTGGTGGTTTGATAGTCTGCGTAGAAGTTGCAATAATGGCTGCAGACGCGAATGTAATTAAATCCCACGAGGAAGTCGTTGTTGCTGCTGGCACTTCAATGGGTCTAGATACTGCAGTTGTTATTAAACCGTCCACTAGCTTGAGATTTTTTGACCCAGAAGAAGGACTAGAAATACGAGAAATTATCGCAATTCCACGTGTTAAACCGAAATATCCTCCCGAAGGGATCGGTGAAGAATATAGATAAACGTAACTAATTTCCTTAAAATGAAAACAAAGAAAGGGGTGAATATGAGAGATAAGTTTAATATGTTAGGGAAAACAATCGAGGCGTTTTCCCTTCCAAATTCAAGAGGTGAAACGGTAGATATCAAAGAAATCCTTGGAATAAAAAACATACTCATATCGTTG
>JAEORY010000138.1 GCA_016840645.1 Candidatus Borrarchaeota archaeon
GACATCGCTGTCGAGGCTTATGCAATAGTTTCAACCTTTGTAGACAATTATTTTGCTCAGGATCCAAAATATGGTGCATATAGATCTGGTATTACCAGGGCTCCTGTAGGCACTTTCGTATGCCCCGTCCAAGAGTCATACTGGAAATACCTTATGGCTGTGATCAAGGAAATCCTCAATTTTCAAATAAGTGGTATAATACTGATGGATAATCAATTTGCTAGACAAGAGTTTTGTTTTTGTGAAACATGTAGAAAAGAGTTTTCAGAATTAACGAACTTAGAGAGAGAATTCGTGTTTGATACATTGGTCAATGATCCGGATATCCTTTCTCAATGGTATGAATGGCGAGCCAATAAAATAACTACATTCCTTTCTAACACTACAAGTTCAATCAAGGAATTAAATCCAGATATTGAAGTCCTACTAACCGTCGATATAGATCCAGAAACCGATTATATTGAAGGGGCCAAAAAACATTTTGGACAAGACGTGATGAAATTATCTGATATTGCAGACCAATTATTATTCAATGTTTTACCACTTACACCAACACTCCCACAACCTGAAACCCCAGATTATGAAAGAGTTCTTTCAGAATTAGCTTTCACACGCGATTTAAATCGAATTGGAAGAAAGTATAGTATTTTCAATTGGGGAGTTACGGACCCAGAAATTAAGACTTTAGAAAAAATGAAAGCAGACATTAATGCTACGTATCTGTTCCTTTTAGAGGGCTACCCTCAGACTTACAAGGAGAGACGAGAACTCCATCTTGGATTAACTTAACAAGATTCAATGTATGCTAATTGAATAAGACCACACTTCGTTGATTATCTACTGGACTTGGATAGAGTCTCGCCAATTGGATGATTCTTGAAAAACAGCTGATTAGGGAGCAATTTAGAGTATTTAAGAACTTATTAATCTCTAAGTTCAGCTCCACAACGAGAACAGAATTTATCATCAGGAGAGTTTCGCTTTCTACAACGTGGACATTTGCCAGAATAACTCAAGTTACGTAAACCTGTTTCTGTTGATGGAGGAACATTTTTTCTTCCATAACGGACTTCTTTTTGGTTCAAAGAACTATCCCACATACTATTGCTGTCGAAATCATTCCCTGAGAGAAATTCCTTAAGGAAATCCTCTGTATTTTCTTTTTCTGTCTTTGAATCTTCATTTGGATTACCAAAAAAGGATGAAAGATCTAAATTATCATCAACACGTGACGGTGAATTCTCACTGTAAGTGGTATGTGAATGCGTGTGTTCAAACTCTAGAAACAGTGAATGATGCTCGTCTTTAATACGAGAATACTCATCTAGCGAGAGATTAAGCATTTTTAATGTAGCGTCACGTTTATCACATTTATGAGTTCTAGGGCAACAATACGCTAAGCTGTGATAACATAAAAGAGAAAACACGTTTTTTCTTGTAGAACTATAAACCGGCTTAATAGGCATATCATTAAGTATCAATTGTGCAGTTTCATTATCGAAAGAAAGTGCGACTGACCTGTTAATTGCTTTTAGAAGTTCAATAGCAGGATACGCCTTTCCATTGATAATGATGTTTCCATCAACTTCAATTTCAGATTGAGTCATTTTTGTCGCCATCAAAAAGTGATTATACATTTACAAACTAAGATTGAAGTATTTAATATTCGTATTATCTCTAGCAATACGTTAGATATACCTGAAATGAATTAATCCTAGTAAAAATCTAGATGTTCAATACATCAATTCTGCTCGATAACTCTTATTTCACTGAGGAGCGAGTTTCTTTTCTAGTATTTCTTTGATGTTTTGAATCGCAACGAGCGCTGGACATTCTGGTGCAAAGTCAATAGGTGCAATACCTATGATATCAGATTGGATAATGGCAGGATCTCTGGGAATGATACCAAGTAATTCTAAATCAGATCCTATTGCTGCATTTTTTATGAAGTTCTCTTCCTGCTCGTTAGATATCCTATTCCCCACAATATAACGGCGGGGAACTCCAAGGCTTGCTCCAAGAGAATTAATTCTTTTTGCCAGATCTAATGATCTAGTTCCTGGTTCAACGACGGTTATCATTGCATCTACACCCTTGCTTGTACCTCTTCCTAAATGCTCAAGACCTGCATAAAAATCTATTATGACAATATCATCACGTTTTAGAATTATGTGGCTTAGCAATGCGCGCAAAAGAGTGCTTTCTGGACAAATACAGCCACCTCCAGCAGTCTCTATTGTTCCAAGTACAATAAGTTTTGCCCCATCATGTCTAACATGATACTTATCAGGTATATCATCAACCCGCGGATTCAAAATAAACATTCCTGATGTTCCTGCAGGGACTCCTGTCCTTTCTTCAACAAGTTTTTTCATTTCACCAATGGGGGTAGGAAGTTCAGTTTTAGAAATTCCCATTGTAGCATGTAAATTCATATTTGGGTCTGCATCAACAGCAAGAACATTTTTACCATCTTTCGCAAATAATCTTGCTAAAGTTCCCGCTAAAAAGGTCTTTCCTACACCCCCTTTGCCAACGATAGCTAGTTTAAAAGACATTAGATTTCCTTCCAATTAATCTTGATTCTAGAATAAAATTATAATATCAAACAGAATTGTGAGTTAAGACAACTCTTATTCGTATCGGTTTAGCCACAGTTGCATCTATAACGAAGATCGGTGCATACTCAGATATTTCCGCTTCAGTAATGCTCATTTCGTCATCAACTATTTTTGTTCCCACTATCATTGTAGGATCAGCGAGACCGTAGATCAATGCTATTCTTTTCCGTAGTTCGCCTATTTTTTCATCTCCTTCTGCGAAATATCTTAATTCATCAAGTTTCCACTTTTCACCACATACAAAGCAATCTAATCTTCTAGTAAGATCAAGTTTTGTGAATTCTTCAGAAAGACCATCGTAAAAGAGATATCCAATGGGATTACCATGCCCTAATAGCAGTTTCACAATTTCTTGGCTCATAATCCCTCCAATTACGGCAGAAATCGTTCCAACAGATGGAAATACCTCCTTCGGTTCATCCCTTTCCTTCTTCCTCGGTTCACCAGGGAGTGTACAAACTTGCTGTAATCGAGTTTCGGGGATTAGGGGTTGACATTCAAGACATGCAGAATCTGACCCAGGGATAATTACCTGAACATGACCAAAGAATTCGTAAAGACCTGCATCAATCAGTGGTTTTCCCACAGAAACACACATTGAATTTAACCAGCGGCGTGCCTCAAAGGTATCTAAAGAGGAAACAATTAGATCGCACGTTGCATAAATGCTTTCTGGAATGTCCTCTATCTTTTGATTAAAAGCAATAACATCGACAGAAGGATTTAGTACCTTAAGATGTTCTTTTGCAACCAAAGCTTTTGATTTTCCAATATCCTCGTCACGGAATAGCCATTGACGATTCAAATTTGAAAGTTCAACAGTATCGAAATCCACAATTACCAATTTACCAATACCCATCATAGTCAATATCTCTGATACAACACATCCAAGTGCTCCGATTCCAGCTAGAAAAATTGTAGCATTAGAAATCTTTCTTTGATCCCAGTTCGGCATTATAGTTTGCCTATGATATCTGTCGCTATTTTTGCTCATTTTAATCACCGAAGGAAGACACCGTCATCCCGAGAGATTCTTAATTTTAAATTATCAGATTAGCGATTATTAAATCTTAAAAATAAGATGCGCAATGGGTGTGCATTTATTTTGAGAGAGTTTATCAACTTTGTAATTTTTCCCAAGTAGCATATTGCTCATTAAAATCTTTTACAGTTTTCTTGAAGCGTTCTAGATCATTTTCCATCTGATTAGCAGCAGAAGTGTTTAGAGGATCTGCAGGGTTTGGTGCTGCCAATAATATTCTAAGAGTCTCAATGACATCAACTAAGCTATTCGATGGGGACCAATCCTTACCTAATATTCCAACACAAACTTTTTCTTTGTAAATATTCGGATGCCAGATTTCTGTGAGCCATCTTACATGTGGAGGTGCAAAAGG
Organism: Candidatus Borrarchaeota archaeon; assembly: GCA_016840645.1. The sequence goes on from JAEORY010000138.1 coordinate 4,019, forward strand.
AAATTGCCTAGGGATTTCAATTTCGACCTGAAAAACCCCACCTTCGTACAATTCAGTACCAAGGATGAAACCATGCCATTTGCGAATATCCCCTTTTTCAGGTTTGAACCCAGGTTCTTCACTTTTAACATGTTTTGCTTCATAAGCCAGCCTGGCCCAATAATCTTCATCAGATAAGCTCAACTAATCCCCCTAGATTTAGATTTAATATGATAATTTTTTGAGATAGGTCCTAACAATATTCTCTAAAGATGCTAACATTATGAACATCATTTCAATTTATTATGAAGATTTCGTTAGTGTATTTATTATTCCTGTGGGAAGATAATGGAAGAAGATATCGCATACTCTAAAAACGATCGCAACTTCTGTTTAGTTGTTGCGTTCAATGCAAGACCCATTGCAACTTCTGCTAAAAAAGCAAATTATGATGTCCTTGCGATTGACTTTTTTGGAGATTTAGATCTTAGATCTGTTGCAGAACATGTTTTTTCAGTTATATGGCAAAGAAAACGTCATCCAATAAGAAGAAAATTTCTCCGCCCAATTTCTGAATACATGTGCCTCCTAGCCGAAACAATGGCTGATGATTATTATGGAAAGATAAAATTCTTGCTTATAGGCAGCGGTTTTGATGATGAACCTAAAATATGGCAACGATTTGGTAAAATTGCACCTGTTATTGGAAATACTCAAGAGATAATAAGTCATTCGGATCGCTTAAGTATCTATAGATTAGCCTCGAAATTAGGAATCGAATGCCCACGTACTATGGAAGTAAAAGAAAAAGAGGAAGCACTTGAAATTGCAAAAAATATTGGTTATCCAATTGTACTCACTACGCCAAGAAGCGCAGGCGGACTCTTTGTTAAATTAATTACAAATTTAGATGAGCTTCATAGGGCATATAACGAGTTAAGAAATTCGGGGAAAAAGATTCTTATTCAAGAATTTATTCAAGGCATTGATGCAAGTTGTTCAGTGCTTGGAACAGGTAAGGATTGTCAAGCTATTTCGGTAACAGAACAAGTAATTGGAAGATCAGAACTAGGAGTTTCCATGCCCTTTGGCTATTGCGGAAATATTGTTCCACTAAAAAATTCAGCAACAGTTATTGAGAATATAAAAAGCATTTCTGAAGAATTAGGTTCAAAATTAGGACTCTTAGGTTCGAATGGATTCGATTTTGTTATTAGAGGTGATCAACCGTATTTAATCGAACTTAATCCACGATTTCAAGGCTCTCTCGAATGTATAGAAGCAGTTACGTCATCAAATCTAGTAAAATTGCACATTGAGGCGTATAATGGCAATTTACCTGAAAAGTCTCTTGAATCAAAAGGTTATGCCGTAAAAATGATACTATACGCAAAATACAGAACAATTGTTCCGAATCTGTCACATTTGCCTCATATTGTGGATGTGCCGGTTGAAGGGATTATCCTTGAACCTTCAAATCCGGTTTGCACAGTTTTCATTACTGGAACAGAAAGAGAAATAACAATAGAAAAAGCTAAAATACTTGCGGATAATGTCTACAGACAACTTATCCCTGCACCAAAATCATGATCTGAAGCGCGCAAAGATCATTTTCATAAGAAACAAAGGGTGTTTCAATGCATACCATTTAAAATCACTCGGCGAAACCTCGCCGCGCATATATTTTAAAAGGTGATCACCAAAATCCCGGTTTTTAAGAGCTGTGTCGACAGTAAATTCCTGCTGATAATCAGTTGTTACCATATTCCTTCTTATGTTAAAGGTAGCCTTAAGTTCCTTTCCAATCTCTTTGTCGATCGCAATTTTATAGTTTTTTAGAAATCCTGCCGAAAAATCATTAACCTCAAGGGCATCTACAGCAGTTTTCCCCGCTATTTCGCCCGACATCATTGAGTAATAAAGGCCCTCACCATTTACGAAGTCGACATTTCCAGCAGCTTCTCCAGTAACCATAAATCCGTCTCCATAGATTTTGCTAATGACACCAGGGAAACTGATCATAGCGGCTTGAGGATAAAGTATTTTTGCACGAACAAGTTTTTTACTTGCTATTGGATGACGTTTTATGAAACCATCCAATCGCTGTCTTAATCGTATATCCTTATCTTTGCAACATTCCAGCCAAGTGCCCAAACCTACTGAAACTATATTTTTTTTAGGAAAAATCCAAGCATAGCCTCCAGGTATTATATTTGATCCATAATAGATCTCCAGTTGATCACCAATTCGGTCATCAATGAGTTTTTCATCTATTGCCATCTGATATTGATAACAAATTGTTTGAGAGCGTTCATCATTTGTCAATAAGCCAAGTTTTTTAGTTAATATACTTGGTGTTCCACTTGCGATAATTATTATATCTCCATAAATATCGAGTGATTCGCCCTGCGATTTCGCTTTTACCCCTTTAACAAATCCATTTTCGATAATTACATCAATGGCACGCGTATTTTCCTTGATTTCAGCTCCTTGATCGATAGCTAACTCGGCAAGCGTTTTATCAAGCTTTGCTCGCATAGTTGTGGCGACAATACGTTCAGGATACTCAAGTGTAACTGTTTTACATTTTGGGGAGCATAAGAATAGTTTATAACAAGATCGGTCAAATATGTGCTCAGGAATTTGAAATCGTTGTATTGCACGCTCAGTTACACCGCCTGCACACGGTTTTTCCCTGTCAAGGCGATGTTTCTCAACAGCAATCACCTTAAGCCCTTTGTTAGCCATTTCTTTTGCAGTTGTTGAACCAGAAGGACCTGCCCCTACAACTATGACGTCGTATTTCACCGTTTCACCCGCGGTTTTATAATCCTCTCCGCAAGAAGACCCCCCAACTTGTTGGGGGGGATGAAGTGCGTGTGTTACGTGTTTCACTTTCACCGTAGTGTCCCCCAGCTTTAAATAGGTTTTTGCGTATAGTAACTCTCGTGACATGAATCTCAGGGGAACACAGGGATACGTATGATGACACGGACGTACAAATATCGCTTGTATCCGACCACACACCAACAGACTACGTTAACGCAATGGCTTACTACCTGTCGTCTGTTGTATAATAAATCTTTAGCAGAACGAAAAGACGCCTGGCACACTCATCAACACTCAGTCAGTTATTATGAGCAAGCCACCCACTTGAACGCTGCAAAACAGACCAACCCGTGTTTGAAGGGGGTTCATTCTCAGGTACTTCAAGACGTGCTAAGAAGACTGGATAAGACCTTCAACAACTTTTTTAGGCGTCTTAAGAAGGGGGAAAAAGCCGGTTACCCACGATTTAAAGGAACATACCGGTATGATTCATTCACTTACCCGCAAAGTGGGTTCTCCCTCGAAAAGAACAACAAGAAACTCCGGCTCTCGAAAATTGGAAGTATTACCATCAAATTACACCGCCCGATACCTGCAGAAGGAGTTATCAAGACCTGTACTATTACACGCGATGTCGACCACTGGTATGCCTGTTTTGCAGTAGAACTGCCTGATCCCGCTCCTGGCCCTCAGCAAAGAGGAATAAAGAAGGCGATAGGGGTGGATGTCGGGCTGAAGAGTTTACTGACGTTACATACTGGAGACACCATAGACAACCCTCGCTGGTTGAGACACTCCGAGAAGAAAGTAGCCAAAGAACAGCGAAGAAAAGATAGAAAGCAGAAAGGGTCAAATAACCGTCACAAGCAGAACAGGAAGGTAGCACAGCTACACCGGAAGATATGTAACCAGCGAAAGGACTTTCATCACAAGCTCAGTCGGCAACTGGTCGATAGCTATGACCTGATTGTGTATGAACACTTACAGATTACCAACATGGTGAAGAACCATCATGTAGCCAAGTCAATTAGTGATGCAGGCTGGGGTCAACTCATGTGCTTTACTGAGTACAAAGCGGAGGAAGCTGGTACTCTGGTAGAATATGTGAGTGCCTATAACACCACACAACTGTGTAGTAGGTGTGGGAAACGTGTACCTAAAACATTGGCAACCCGTATCCACCGCTGTCCTTACTGTGGTCTTGATTTAACCAGAGATCATAACTCTGCCATCACGATTTTACACCGATCACGCTACTATGTAGCATCACGATCAGGGCAGGAACTGCCCGTAGAGCCTGTTTGACATGTCCCGTTGGGGAATGGATGATTCAGGAAGCCAGCCTACTTGTAGGGTGGTAGTTCACATACAATAAGCTAATCATATTTGAAAGTAACGGTGCTAGGAGGACAAGGGGTGAACGTTGTTGGGATAATGTACTCAGAAGATCTCACAACATATGATTTTGGAGAAGGTCATCCCTTCCGAGGGAAACGATTTAGTGACTTTCTGATCACATTTAAACAATTAGGCCTAGATGAACTCCCACATCTTAAAATCATCCAATCGAGCCCTTGTTCTTTTGAAGATTTATTGCTTGTTCACAATGAAGAATATCTTGAGATGATAAGACAAGGAGAAAAAAGATATGAACCGCTCTCATTAGACACTCCACTTCGACCAGGCATGTTTGAAGCTGCAAAGCACGTTGTTGGTGCGTCTTTAAATGCTTTAAAATATGTACTCGAAGGAAATGCTGCGGTTGCTGTGGGTTTAGGAGGAGGAATGCATCATGCATTCCCAAACTCAGGTGGTGGATTTTGCATCGTGAACGATGTTGCTATTTGTGCAGAATACCTTAGAAAAAAGGAGAAAATAAAGCGAATCTTGATTTTAGATACAGATGCTCATTATGGAGATGGAACAGCGAATATTTTTTATGAGACACCTGAGGTATTATTCATTTCTATCCACCAAAATCCTTCTACACTTTACCCAGGTACGGGTTATATAAGAGAAGTAGGTAAAGGAGATGGAGAAGGATACAATGTGAATATCCCCATGCCAGTTT
>JAEORY010000139.1 GCA_016840645.1 Candidatus Borrarchaeota archaeon
GTCGGTTCTCTTCGCCAAGGTTATCAGTCAGTACTCTATGGTGATCACTGAGAGTTTCCTCTCTGTTTAAACCACCATTTACAGAGCAAGGGACTAGAGAAGCATCCTTTGGTGTGTTCTTTAACTCTGCTGATAACGTAGATACCGTCATGTGTGTTTCACCATGACCTCTCTTAGGCTAATCAACTAATTACTCTTGCTCCTCACGGAACAAGCCCCGTGCCTTTAGGGAGGGGTAGTTGACTCCAACTTATGCGCAAGGAAAGGCAATCGTTTTTATTAAACTTGTACTGAATGAGTACACGAATTTATTACAAAATGTTCGTACGAAGTGTAGAACAATTCCCCTTATTCGCACAGACAGAAACCATCGCCGATTACCTTTTTATCTTATTGAGTAACTTGACCAATATTGGTGACCATAAATGGATAGCAGCTCTTAGTTATTTAAGCATGGGGAGACCTTTGTATAAGTAACAAACTATATCGTAAATCAACCTCCATCGAGTTGGAAGGTCTTCTTACGAATGTGTTATAAATACCCTCCCTCTATTACGTGTACGAGTGATCAATTATATTATTAAACATCAATATTTGATACCTATGTTACTGGTATTCGGTATTATACGATAACACAAATAGATTAACTGTATGAAGGTAGAACTGATGAGATTACTCATTTCGGTTATTAACAGAGAAGAAGCAATCAACGCAATAAACGGTGGAACTGAAATACTTGACATTAAAAACCCTAAAGAAGGGTCACTCGGGGCTAATTTTCCCTGGATAATTAAGAGTATATCTGAAGAAGCCCATGAAATTGCAAAAGATGTAGAAATCAGTGCAACGATTGGAGATGCACCCTATAAACCCGGAACAATGGCTCTTGCTGCGCTTGGTTGCACAGTTTCAAATGTGGATTATGTAAAAGTAGGGCTTTTTGACACAAGTACTGAATCACAAGCTGTTGAAGTCATGAGAGCAGTATCAAAGGCGGTAAAAGACTATAATTCAGATGTTAAAGTTGTGTGCGCAGGTTATTCTGATTCATATCGAATCAAATCAGTTCCTCCCTCTACAATTCCAAATATTGCACTAGATTCAGAAGCCGATATTGCAATGTTAGATACTGGAGTGAAAGACGGTAAATCATTACTGAATTTCATGTCGTTGGATCAACTTGCCGATTTCACCGATCAATGCCATGAACATGGGCTTCTATCAGCGCTTGCCGGATCATTAACAGAAGAACATATTCTAAAACTAATTCCATTAAAGCCGGATGTTATAGGCGTTCGTTCGGTTGTTTGTACATCTTTTGATCGTTTGAATGGGCATTTAGATTCTAAGAAGGTTGAAAAGTTAGTTAATTTGATTAAAAACAAATAATTATATGCTTTTATTTGAAGTACATCTAGTGAAACAATTAGATTACGCTTTTGTTAGAATTGCGAACTTCTTATTCACAACTCCATGTCGAGTGCATTAAATACCATCACGCGTTATGCTTTCGAAGACTTTGCGAGCATCTCAAAAAAGGTATCATTGTGGTATATTGATTTGTATATAATGTGTGTCGGTGTTTTCAGATATCATATTACGCTGAATCAAGATGTAGCTATTTTCCAGTGAACTGCGTTAAACGCCTATTTCATGTAACTCATTTCATTTTGAAATTGAAAAAAAACTAATATTTCGGCCTTAGACCTTACGTATTCCACATTTTACCCAAGATTCTCTAATAGATTATGTGTTAGTATGACGGGAATATCACTGTATTCGTTCTAATGCCCTTATAGCTGCTTCACGCAAGAATTTATCCGTTGATTGTGCGGCTTCCATAAGTAATGGACTAGCTAGTGGGTCACCGATATATCCAAGTGCTTCAGCAGCATATGCTCTTAAAAACTTCTTTTGTAGTAAACGTCCTCCTTCTAGAATAATCATTGCTAGATCGAATCCACTATTATCGCCTAGTCGACCCAGAGAACCCGCAGCACTCAATTGTAGTCGCTTATTTTTATGTTTCAACAAACCTTTTAGAGAATCAATTGCGTCCTGACTAACTATTCCAAGTTCACCAATTGCTTCACAACTCCATTGGCACACTGATGGATCTTTATCAGAAAGCAACTCTATAAGTGGCGATAAAGCCCTCTCGTTATCTAAACGCCCTATTGCACGTGCAGAATATTGGCGTACACCACTATCTTCATCTTTTAACGCATTTATAAGAGGTTCTAATGCCCTTTCATCCCTGAATTCACCAAGACTGTTTGCTGCTTCTCGCCTCACCATTTTATCTTTATCTGCTAATGCAATAATTAGCGGTTCTACAGCTATAGGGTCTCCTATACTTCCTAATGCCAGTGCAGCGTTCGTCCGAACTTTTCTATTCTTATCTGATAAGTATAAAATTAACTCTTGAATTCTATCAGGATCTTGTTGGATCAAATTGTTAAGTTTTTTATAATTAACAGAGGTCAAGTCTTTTAATAAATCCCTAATTTCGTCGTCTTTTACGATACCAACGAGTTTTCCAATATCTTTGAACTTATCGAGCATTTCTTTCACCTATCAATAGTAGGGCAGTTATTCGCATATATACAAGGACGTTCTATTTAATATTACCTGTTTATTAGAATAAACGTTCAAAACGTTTCCAGCTGATTTCGTGGTAAGAATCTTGTAGACAGTTATAAATAAGCACTTCGCTTCAGATAAGTCCTTCAAAGAATGTAGGATTGTAATGTCGAAAACTTGAAAAACTGAATTGAAATACTAGACAAAATAAGTTTTAAGTGATATCAATGAGTTTTTTAGATCGTTTTAAAGAGCATAAGAAAATTATTGATAACGAATTAAAACTATTTCTTTCATCTGTTGTCAAAAAATGCAAGCAGTCAATAAATGCTGATGCTTATCAAGAGATATCTAATTATGTAATGAGAGGAGGAAAACGCCTACGTGCACTTGCATTATTTATGGCATATAAAGCGGTAGGTGGGCAAAACGAAGATGCTGCGCGTCAATTGTCAATTTGCGTTGAGCTATTACATAATTCCACTCTTGTCCATGATGATATAATTGACAGGGATGATAAGCGACGAAATGCTCCTACCTTTCATATTAAATTCCAAGAATTCTATAAGCCGCTTGGAGACGATGATGAAGAGATAATTCGTCGTTTTGGGGAATCTATCGCAATTTTAGCAGGAAATATTATGTATGAACTTGGTCTAGAGGTCATTAACCATTTGCAGATTCCTAGTGAAATCAAATCAAGACTTATTGAGATATATGCATCAACATATCGCAAAGTAAACGAAGGCCAGATATTGGATGTAGATTTTGAAAACCGATTTGATATCACTGAGAAAGAGTACTATGAAATGGTTCAACTTAAGACAGGTGCACTATTTGAAGCAGCCTTACTAATGGGTGTAACAATGGCACAAGGTTCTGAATCACAACTTGATACGTTTACCTCGTTTGGTATTCCCGCATTCACTGCATTTCAAATTCAAGATGATATACTTGGGACTTTTGGAACAGATAAGTGGGGAAAGAATATCGAGAGTGATCTCCGAGAAGGAAAAAGAACGTTATTGGTTATAAAAACTCTAGAAAAACTTAGTGACGTTGACAAAGAATTTTTTATTTCCACTATTGGGAACGCTAATGCCACTTCTGAAGAATTAGAGCGAGTTAGAAACCTTATAAAGAGTTGTGGAGCATTGGGCTATGCGACAGCTACATCAAAAGAATTAATAACACGGGCAAAACAACAGCTGACGATTGAGCCATCATTGAAAAAAGAAGGATTAGAGTTTTTTGAGGCATTCGCTGATTTTCTGATCTCTAGAACCTATTAAATCTTACTTCTTTTGCCTTAAGCGAATATCACATGCTGAAAGTTCGAATCAATAGAATCAGACTAAAGGCCATCACAGTTATTATTACTATTCCCTCGTAGATGTCTAGTTGTTCGTCATCAAGTATCGAAGTCTTAATTAGATATACTACTGCCACGCCTACAGCTAATTGAAAGATTATAGCAGGTTCTAAAGGAATTAACGCTATAACACCGATGAAACCGATGATTAAAGTATAACTTTGAAGAACACCTGATATTGTATTTCCCAAAGCTAAATGTAATTGTCCTTTCCTTGCGCTAATTAAAGCTATTGCATGTTCTGGAATAGAGCTCGATGCACCGATTAGGACGCTAATTATGATAATGGGTATCATAGGATTAAACTCGATAAAGATTTCAACGCTGTGTGTAATTAATTCTGCACCAATTCCAATCCCTAAAAAGCCAATGATTAATAAAGCGGCTGTTGCTGTCTTAGATAATTTATGGACGTTTGTACTATGGGTTTCATTTTTGTCATCCTCTTCTTTAAATTCTTTCAAAGATTTTCCGAAGAAGATATATATTATATAGAAAATGTAAGTAAGCAACAAGATAAATGCTGCTTCTCTGGGAAGAAATTCTTTACCTGGAGTTAGGAAGAGTAAATATTCTGCAATTCCCAAAATTAAAACCAAACCAAGCATTACGACAGTAGCTCGCATGAGATCGCTTTCAACTGCTATAACAGCTTTCGGAACCTTCATGTACGATGAATGAGATTGCCTTGCTCCGATAAGGATCACGATACCTACCAGAAGCACATTAAATAGCGCGGCTGCAAACACTAGAAGAACTGCAAATTCAGTCAGAGAAGGATTGTTCGTAATTGCACCTCTATATGCCGCAATTCCTGCGAGAGCAAGTTCTGGGGTGTTAGATGCAACAGATGAAAGTACTCCTGCGATATAGGCGCCTACACCAAGAAAACTATATGCTAATGATTCGATACCTTTTACTGCAACTTCAGACATTCGAAGGGCACACCATATCCCTAGAACAATCCCTAAAATCATAAGAGCATATGATACGTTGAACAAGTTGAATGCGCTGTGGGTAATGAACATAAAAAGATAGATAGCACCAAATACTAATACAATGGATAATTCTTTTACTCCAAATCCTAGCAAATCCCAAGTTGAGTGTTTATAAGTTTCATTTGTCAAAGTATTACTCCCCTTAATGAAGAACTCTAGTTTTCTTTTACTTGCGTATGAAAATAGCTAACGCATCTTATTTAACTTATTCGGATTCATTCGTAGGTTAATGTAATAAATTGCTTTAAACAAAACTCCTAAAAGAAATAAAGAATAAACCAAGATGCTTTCCAAAAAAAAAAAGTAAGTGAATTGCAATTTAATGAAAGAAGAGCGATTTTTTTTAAGTAAAAAGAATGATATGCTTCTTCTAGGCTTTTAAATGTGATTTAATTGACTATCCAATCGGTGCACCATGTGCTAGGCTATATTTGTAGATATAGTCGAACCATTCATCTTCGGCAATAGTTTCTTTTTCGATTATGAACTTGCTAATCGTTTTAAGTAATTCATGATGGCGGTGTTCATCAGCTATAATAGTCTCTAGCATGAACTTTATTTTCTCATTATCAATCTTGCCAAGCATCTCCTCGTAAATCTTCATGGCTATCTCCTCATTCTCGATGTGAACTTTGATATCTCTGTTTAAGACGGCGTTATCCTCATCACTGATAGCAGGTGAAAAATCTAATAGACCGATTATCGCCCTAAAAACGAGAGCATGCTTCATTGAGTCGAACGCAACTCCTCGTAGAAGTTCTTTTAGTAATAGGTTTTGTAGAGCATCAGTACTTTTATTAACAGCTTCTACAATCTGTTCTTCAAACGCAATAGATTTCTCACATTGCGCTATTAGTTCTTCTTTTGTCCAAATTGACAATTTTTTAAACCTCCAATATAATAGGTTTTTACCTTACTCTTCTAAGACTTATTTTCTATGTTATGAGTAAATTACAAATAACTTTTTCGTTTGTGGTGTTGTATTTTAGAGAAACGTTACTAAGTTATATGCAAGAAAAAAATAAAAAATGTCGAACTTTCACTAAAGCGAACTGCCGCAATTTGGACAAAACATAGAGCCAGAAGGGATCTTCTCACCGCAATATGGACAGAATTTATGGGCAATACCCTCTGTTTCAATCACAGTCTGAGACGTTTGAACGGTCTCTGTAACAATTATAACTTCACCTGTCGTATTATCAAATGTTGCTGTAAGTCGTCCTTCTGTTCTTAGGTCCACTATTGCATCTCTCACATCATCTTCTTTCATGTTCAGTTCAGATGCCAATTGTCCAATCTTTACACGAGTGTAGGATCTAATTGCTGACAAAACAGCATTTTTAGCGCGTAATCGCTGGACAGTTGCACTTATAGCAATTAGTAGCAAGATTCCTCCAGGAATTACCATCCATGGACTTCCATAAAAGCCTGGGCGTATAAGATTGATAAGCGAAACAGCAATGAAGATTATTCCAATGATAAAAAGCACATAGGGGATAGAATTATAATGCAGGCGATGCCTACGACCACGACCCAATTTTCTTCTCACTCCTTTTTGAAAGTTTGTTGTAATTATTATATTAAAAATTCTTTCCCATTTTCGTTCATATATATTTTTATTTTAACTTAATCGGCGGGAAGTCCAGAAGAATTAAATACTCACAAATTCCAATCTTAAGCTCGAAACGGAGATGGTATTCTTGTTCCCTGGAAGTATTTTATCTGATGAATTTTTTGAGAGAGCTCCAGAGGTCGTAGCAAAGGAACTATTAGGTAAAAAATTGATTAGAAAATTGGATAAGACTTTCCTAGAAGGGATAATAGTAGAAACTGAGGCCTATTACGGCTTAAATGATCCTGCTTCTCGGGCTTATCATGGCAAGAAAGATTATAATAAACTCATGTGGGGCAAACCGGGAAAAGTCTTTATCTATAATGTCCATAAGTACTGGATGTTTAATATAGTTGCTCACGAACCTAGTCAAATTGGGGCTGTTTTAATAAGGGCTCTTGAGCCGACTAAAGGAATAGAATTTATGTTAGTGCACAGGCCCGTTAAAAAAGAGATTGATTTAACGAATGGTCCTGGAAAACTTACTATTGCTCTGAAAATCGATAAGAGTTTAAATGGGGTTCCAGTTACTTCTGAAAGCCAAATTATGATTATAGACAATAAAATGGAATTTAAAATTGGTAGTTCGTACAGAATAGGTGTAAAGAAGGATTTACAGAGAAAACTAAGATTCTACATCAAAGGGAATAAATTTGTTTCTAGGTAGGAGTGAGCTAATATGATGGAGTTCACTATTGGAAAAACAAAGATTCGTATTATTCAGGGAGATATAACTGAGCAGGACACTGATGCGATTGTAAATGCTGCAAACTCAAGTTTAATGGGAGGTGGTGGAGTTGATGGCGCTATTCATAGAAAGGGTGGACAAAAAATTTTGGAAGAATGTAAGAAAATCCGTGAAACCGAATGGCTTGAAGGTTTGCCAACAGGATATGCTGTAATTACGATTGGTGGAAATCTACAAGCACGCTATGTAATACATACAGTCGGTCCTGTATGGAGTGGAGGGACTTACGGGGAAGCTGGGCTCTTAGCAGCAGCCTACAAAAACTCATTGCAGTTAGCGATTTCTAAAGGTTTAAAATCAATAGCTTTTCCCTCAATCAGTACTGGAGCCTACAGCTATCCTGTAGAAGACGCTTCCAAGATCGCATTAAAAACGGTCAAAGAATTTTTAGAAAAAGAAGAAAAACTAGTAGTGGTTATTTTTGTTCTATTCAGCCCCCACGATCTCGAAATCTATGAAAAAACAGCCGCAGAACTTAAATGAAAAAACTCTCGGCATGTTATCACCCCAGTTGTTTTAAAACTAATTAATTAGAAACGAAGTTATATTTAGATACTTAACATTAAGTCTGTTTTCTAAATAACAGTTTTCCTACCTTTAAATGAAAAAAGAAGGTCAGAGAATACTCCTTTTTATAGTATAGATAATCATGAAAGTTTCATATACGAGCAGACCAGACCAACACCCCTTATTTTTTTCAAAGATTTTAATGTGCTTATTAGTCTCGTTCGTTTAAGGTACTTCTCACTCAAGTTTGTGAAATGTCCCTAATGCGCATTTTTCATGAAACGTTGGTCTTTTCTTTTTTAAATCTCGTGGGCGATAGAAACGCTCATCTTTTTTAATCTTTTTTCGGCATAGTTTACATAAGTAATTTTCACGAGCAATACGCTTAACGAAGTTTGAGAATATCACCATTGGTTTTTGATCCTTTTTCCCACGATATCGCCAGGTACTACCTCTCTTGAAGGGACGTATACGGAAATAAAAATAAAATCGCTTTGCATGATCACTATAAAAGATAGACATAAATGTTCTATATCCTGAATCCCTTAATCTCTGTAGCATTTTTATTATTCTTGACTTAACTAAAGGGTTTACATAAGCGGGCGAAGAGAAAGGGTGACCAATATCAAACTGATGGACAATATCGTGACACTCTTTACACATAGTGATAAGACAATCCATTGGAACAATTTTTTTGCGGCCTCTGGAAAGATGATGAACATGAAGGTTTTCTTCTGAGCCACAAGCAACACACTTATACTTGTCGCGTTCTAAGACCTTTTTTCTTAATGTTTCCCAACTCATTTCTGTAGTTGTAATGAACCTGCCTCCAGAAAAATATTGTGATTGTCTTTACTATAGATGAATAACCTTAAACTATCATCAATTTCTGGTAGTACCTAGACTTTTATACCAAAACTCTCGGTATCCAAAAAGAAGAAGTTATTAGAACTAAATTTGAAAAAAAAAACTTTTCTTCTGGTGGTTTTATCTAATTAATAGATTCGTTGAATTGTCTACAAATATTTTTCTCGTCAAAAAAATTAAAACTCTCGATACAC
>JAEORY010000140.1 GCA_016840645.1 Candidatus Borrarchaeota archaeon
AGAATATCTAAAAGCCGTTAAAATGACTCAGCTTGAACTTGCCAGGCGGGCAGATATGAACAACGAAAATCTGTCCAGGTACTGTCGAGGGATAGCTGAGCCTACCCTACTCACTGCCTGCAAAATAATCAAAGCATCAAACTTTATGATCATGCCACATGAGCTGCTAAGTACTGAACATTACAAAGAATGGAACGAATTGTTCTGTATTCCTGGGTTAAAAAAGGGCCTGAAATAATTGGCTTATCCAGACCCTTGGAGACTTCAGAATTTTAGGTCTAAAGCAGTGCTACTTATCATATATCACCCATTGATCTTATTGAACAGTGGGCTTTTTGTTCTCTTCCATTATTTCAAGCATTCTTTTGTTTAAAAACAGTGTTTTGAGGACACATTTAGTTGTCTCTATATCAACCTTGCCCTCGTTGGCCATCAGCCAAAACTCTATCTCACTTATTCTCGACCGAACTAGATTTTTCAGCTTGCTCATTGCCTTGTTCCTTCGCCATTTTGTTCATCATTGCAATAACATATCTTTGTTCGTCGGACATTGATTTGACAGTAAGGTCTATTCCTCTTTGCTGTAAATTATTGACCGCTTTGGCAAGGGATATTTCAAGCATCTTGTCGCTTAAGATATACTCTCCCCGGTCGATTTCCCAATCTCCTAATAATTCCTTTTTAGACACAGTAATCTTTGAATCATCTTCCTTAAGATTAGGTCTAAAATCACTCCAAAGTGTCGATTTTATTGGACACCCTGTTTCTACCGCTTGCTGTAAGTTCATAGCTCCCCCCTTTCTACTGCTTCGCAGTTTTCTATTACTTTCATGAATACATCTTGGTATGTCTTCCAGCTAAGCCCATATCTAAATGGTAGAGTGGCTGCCTTATGGTCAACATCCATATAATCAATTACCTTGCCATATGTTTGTGAAAATACCGTAACCGTGCTGTCGTTTGCTATTTTCAGTGTTCCAAGTCCTCTCCAGTTAATCATTGGCGTTTTCCACTTTTTGGAAATAGAACAAGGAAGACAAAAAACCTTATCCCCTCCGAGTTCTTCTATTGTCTGCACGGTATCAGCAAATTCCTGCAAATATCCCCACGTAAATTGTTTGGCGATTATCTCTGCTTTATCACTTCCAAATAACATTTGATCAATTTTAGTTGATTTAAGCGCCCTTAAATACTGGTCAGCTATTGGGGTTCCCCGGTGTGGTGTTCCGCAAGTTGTTAAACTTACTACGTTTTTCATTAAATCCGGCCTTCTGTGAAGGGCAAGCCTGATGTCTAACCCTCCGGCAGAATGCCCAAATAAATGAACCTTTCTGCCGTCGAGTTCAGAATCTAATATTCTAACGAGCCAGTCTGCGCGTTCAGAAAGATCCATTCCTCTTTCTCGCGCATGTATATATACCTTTTTCACTTTAGTCTTAAGAAAATCGCGGACCATTAACAGGTTATAGATCTTATGTCCTACCAGTAACCCAGGAACAAATACAAATACCTCGTTAAGCCTCTTGTTTGTTATTTTCATCAGATAGTTCTCCCAAATATAATAATGCCTCTTCTAGCCATTCATCATCCTTATTAAGAATGTCGCTTCCACTAGAAAGCTCTAGCTTTGCTAAATAATGAGCATATAACTCCTTGTTTTTACAGCCATCTGTTAGACTTCTTAGCTTGCTGCCAAGTTCCTTCATTAGCTTTTCCCTATCAGAGATAGCAGAAAGAGGGAGGCTTGGTGGGACCCAAAATATTTCTCTTCCCTCTTTCTTAACCCAGTGATATCTAGCACCAGGATAATTACTATCTACTTCTTGCGCATATAAGTCCTTTAAATCATAGAGATATCTGCCTATCCCCCAGTTGACTGCTGCCCGGATAAATGCCTTAGAAATGCCTCCCTTAAATGCCTCTATGTTTGTTTCCGGGCTGCCATTGGCCTTATCTACCCAGGCGCTGCCATTAACAAGCGCTTGATCACACCAAATACTTAAGGTGCAAATAATCCCGTTTGTGTGTACTTCGTAAGAATCTTTCCACCTAAAAGGACCGACCACCTCGTCCAGTCTGTTTTGAATAGCACGGGCATCTACATAAGGAAGGGCCATAAACTTTTGCCCAATTTTTGTTCCAAGGCGCCAACATATTTCCTTGGACATAAACTTTTCAGTTAGTCTCTCAAAATTCATAAAGCCTCCATTTAATAGCTGATAATATATCCATTAATATCCAAATGACTTCTATAAAATTTATATGGTTATTTTTACAATCATCTAATAAATGAATTGTACGCTGAAGCCAAAAACTGGTAAATACTTCCACTAAGTGGATATTAGTGCAAAAAAATGCACATTGAGGTAACTATGAGTAGCGATTTATTTGACAATATCGAGAACATATTAACTGATAGGAATGTGACCAATTATCAGTTTAGGGTCTATATGTGGTGGAAATTACTACTGTTTAAGGGGTCTGGAATAAAAAAGCTTCCTAGAAGTGATAGGTCGGTTAGAAGGGCATCAACGCAACTAGTCAAACTTGGGCACCTTCCCCCCCCCGCTCTGTTGTGGTTTAGTAAAGCGGAAGTTCCTACTTGCCCGCAGGGCTTGGAGGTAAATACGGATAAGAGCGGAAGGGAAGGTAAGTTTTTGGGGGAACGGATAGTTGATGAGGACGCAGGTATTGGCTCACTTCCCCAAAAACCAGGTAAAAAGGGGTTTCGTAAGGTCGATTATCACAGAATGGTGCAGCAATACAATAAAAAATTTTCAGGTATTTTGCCAAATGTACAGAAAATCACGCCCTTACGAAAAACGAGAATCAGGCAAGCGGACAAAGAATTACGGGATATGGGACTTACCTGGCAAGACTTTTTGGAGACCATTGAAAAATCTTCATTTCTATGCGGCCAGAATCCCCGCAAATGGACTGCCAACCTTGATTGGTTGCTTAGGCCTCAAAATTTCACGAAGGTCTTAGAAGGCAATTATGGAGCTAATAGAGGCATAAGAGATCCAATGGATTCCTTTCTTGAGAGGCAGCTTGGAAAAGAGAGATATGAGAAGTATAAAAGAGATAACCATGGGAACACGGGGGAAGGGCAGTGCGAAGCAGCGAAATAGACGCTGAATATTTAGAACTACTAGCGGATTCAGATAAAAACACATATATACCGACGGATTTTATGTTTCTTAAAGAGCATAATTCCTGGAGGCCCGAATGCTTACACCTTCTAATGGGGACAGCATCTAGTGGAAAATCAACGCTAACAAAGGATTTGGTAGCAGAAGCTAGCAAAAGTTCTAGGGTTATTGTTTATAAATCAGAAGAGACCACAACCGAGTTTGCCAAAGATCTTCACAATGGCGCCTATGGCGACATAATGAAGGAAGATATTCATATATTCTCCGAAATGGAAAATGAAAACTTTGATACCGTTAGGGCATTTGCCCGATGGTTAGAGAAAAAAGTTGTAGAAATACAACCAGGAGTTGTGTTTTTCGATAATTTAACAACATCCAGATATTACGCCGAAAAACGTCCAAATGAACAGTTAGCATTCGTTTCATGGCTAAAGAAGATGGCACACGAATATATGATCCCAATTGTCCTCGTTGCCCATACCAGAAAAGAAGTAACCGATAATATGAACAGGTTAATTGTAAAGGAAGATATTAGAGGAACATCAAATGTTACTAACCTAGTTCAGTTCTTCTATGTGCTTCAAAAAATAATGACGGGCAATACCTGGAATCTTTTTCTTAGAATTGACAAAAACAGAGGATATAGAGTTAAAAGAACACTTTTTCTTATGGACTATAGAATTGACAGGAATAGATACATATCTTCGCTTCCTGTTGAATTTGAAGAATTTAAAGAAATATATCAACAAAGGAATAGATTATGAAATTAGATTTCACGCTTTTAACAGGAAGGATTGGTGGTGACGCCAAGACTAGGCCTGTTGGCAAGTATACGGTAACAGAATTTAGCCTAGCTGCCGAGAAATTTAAGAAACCAACCGCGTGGCACAGGGTATCTATTTGGGGGAAAAGAGGAGTGTCCCTTGAGCAATACCTGCTTAAAGGAACACAGGTTGCCGTCTTTGGAGAATTGGATGCAAAAATTTTCGAATCTAAAAACGGTCCGGTTATTTCCAGCGATGTTAAGTGTATAGAGATTGAATTACTATCAAAAGCGAAAACCATACAAAGAGAAGTGCCAGAAAACAATCAACAACAAAGTCAGACAGAACAACCTATGTTTACTGGTGACGATATACCGTTCTAGGGAGGACATATGACAAATGAAAAGGTTGTGTTTGATATCCCAACAGTAAAAGAAATCAATAGGAGAGTTGAGTTTCTCGGACAATGGCTTGAAGAAAACAAGGTCCCCGGAGTTATTTGTGTTAATGAGAACAGGGAAAATCACACGGTCTACTGTGCCGGAACTCCTGTCGACATTTGGCATCTAACAACGTCGTTAACGGATCTTGTTTGTAAAAAATATCTCAAAAAAACGCTTCCAGAAGTAATGATAGAGGGAGCTGAAATTTCAAAAAAACTAATAAATGGAGAATATAAGGATCTTAAAAAAGGAGTAAGCAATGATTAAAGCAGTGCTAAGTGATGAAGTTTATCTAATGATGTGCCTGATATTTCTGGCATTTATAATCGAATTATTTTGGGGGAAGTAATGATCAATTCAAGAAGGAAGGGACATAGTTTTGAGCGTCTTATAGTAAAGGACTTTAAAGAAATAGGATACACAAGAGCAGAAAGAACGCAAGAGGGTTCTAAATCAGACAGAGATGGAATAGACATAATGAACGCAGGAGAGTGGAGACCACAGTGCAAGGTCGGAGCGAAATACTGTCAGCCTAAGATAATTAATGAAGTCTATTGCCGAAATGGCATACCGATTGTTATCACAAAGGCGGACAGACAAGGAACGCTAGCGATTCTTAAATGGAAGGACATGATAACTATAATGAAAAGATTAATGGAACATGGAGAGATGAAGCAAGAGCAGATGGATATGCTCATAAATCAAAAGGCAGTTTAAGGAAAATTTTATGAAACTTTTAATTTTAATTTTATCAATGACATTATTATTTTCTTGTAAAAAAGATGAAGAAAATAAACACTTTCACCGGCCGTCAATTGTTATCGGGGAAATTAATTGGTTTCCGGCATCAAGGCTTGGACCAGGACCGGCAAAACATTTGTCCTACAAAGTGGGAGTTTTAAACGCCGGTGGTCTAAGGTGTACAGGCTGGATATACAATCAAATTGCATACACCGCTAAGCACTGCTTAACCAGGACAAACATAACTACTTTAAATTTATGGGGAAATACCGTTTCCGTTGTTTTTGATAGGTGTGATTATAGATCCGACATCTGTACCGGATATATTAATTATGGGGATATTGCGTATCGCGACCCCGTTCCATACCATGGTGAAAAAAGATCAGCGTATTTACTTCATCAACAAAATGGTACTATCATGGTTTCAGTAAGTTGTTTATGGTGGAAGAAAACCGAGTATCGGATCTATCACACATGCGACAGCAATTATGGCAGCAGTGGTGGAATGTTGGTAGACGCTTCCACGCATATTCCAATAGCAGTACATACAGGTGGAATCCCTAGTCTCAATGTAAATACGGGGGTTAATGTTGGGATTGTGGATTGAGTACATAAG
The DNA here is from genome assembly GCA_016840645.1 of Candidatus Borrarchaeota archaeon. The sequence continues at coordinate 5,717 of JAEORY010000140.1, forward strand.
GTTTGGCGGTCATCTTACCCTATAGATGGCCGTCATTTAAACGGGAGATTAAAATGTTTTGGGACAAAGAAACTGTTTGGTATAACCAAAAAGAAAATGAATTAATTATTGTTAGGACCAGATGAGAATCCAGGGGTTTTCTAGCTACGAGGAATTTAAAGAGTTCTATGCTGTCGCCGGTTTTAATACCGACATAGCAGAACCCCACATAAAAGAACTATATCTAGAGATAATAGCAATGAGAGATAAGCTAACTATTGCAAACATAGCCCTATCCTTTTACAAAGACACGCCTGTTTTTAACAGGGAAGCAAAAGACGCCCTAGCAAGAATGGAAGCAATCGACAAAATAACATATCAACAAAAATCTAGATTGCATTAACACGGGAGAGCTTATGAGAGTACAGATTACCAAAGACCTAAAGATTAACGGATCTAATTGGAAGGGAAGAGTTGTGGAGGCGCTTCCGGCGAAAAAGAAGAGAGCGCTATTTGGCTGCGATCCAAACGTCGATCACTTTTATTATTTAGAAGAAAACGAATATTGTAGACTAGATAACGACACAGAACCTGAATCGGCGCCTGAAGATCTTGAAAGAAATATGACTTATATGTTTGAAAAATCAATGGGCAAAAAGATTAAAAAAATCGAGTTCTTTTAATGGATACAGGCTACACTTGCCCAAATTGCGGTGCCCAGAGAAATAGTTTTAGCTGCTTTATTTGCGATAGACTAAAGTATCTTGGAAAAAGGGAAAGAGAAGCCGATATGTCCAGGGTTCTTTTATCCTGGATAATTCAATATTCAAATGATCCAGTTATAAGAACTAAAATAAAGGAACACGTAGAAAAAATTGAAGAAGATTAGGGGACTTTATGAATTTATATTGTGGTAAGTGCGGAATTAGTTTTCTGTCTGAAGAAAATAATGGCAAATGTCCTATGTGTAATAATGATATGCCTATAGATATTTCAGAAATGCCGGAAGATCTTACTTTAAAATTGAGGTTAAAATAATGAACTTAAAAAATGAGTTGAGGTAGGGTGTGGATTGGGAAGATGAAAAAATACTACATAAAGCAATAGATAAATGGGGAATCGAGCTACAGCATTTAATGACAATAGAAGAATGTGCCGAGTTAACAAAAGAAATTATTAAAGAGTTTAGGGGTAAGGGTAGAGGTAACGCCCTTTGGGAAGAAATAGCTGATGTTAGTATAATGATTGACCAATTAACCATTCATCATCCCGAGGTTAAAAAAATAAAAATAAAAAAGATGTTGAGGCTGAAAAAGCTTGTAGAGGAATCAAAATGACAGAAGAAAAATTTAACTTAATAGAAATAATACAAATGGCGAAGGGTGAGGATGAGTTTTATTTTAACGCCGGTCTGGGGGACAATTATAGAATTAAAAATGGAAAGATAGAAACAGAGGATGGCAGGTGTTGGTGTGTGGTTGTGAGATGGTCACACGCCCTAAATGAAAAAGTATTCACCCTCCCAAAACCCGAACCGAAAAAGTATAAGATGTATCGGCATTGGTATGTGTGTGGTGGGTATATGTATAAAATAGGTTGGGGTTGTAACACTTGGGATAAATATAGTTGTAGTGAGAACGAACTTATCCACACCGAAACAATTGAAGTATCCAGCGAGGGGGTGAGGCGGTTATGAGTGATGACGCTTTAAATAAGCTAAGAGAAGAACAAAAGAATTTAGATCCAGAAGTTTTTCTACGAGCTTATTTCTGTGATCCAATTACTATAAAAGAACTTCAAAAAGAAAACAAAAAACTAAGAGAAGGAATACTCTACGCAATAGGTGAATGTATGAGTTGGGGTGACTGTGTAGAGCATCTTGAAAAACTTATTGAGAAGTGAGGCGGTTATGAGTAGTGATGAAGAAATTGATTTGCAAGAATTAATAAAAGAGCGAGACGAGCTAAAAGAACAACTCGCCGAACTTGAAAAACGAGATGAATATTATCATTACATCGTAGCTGAAATGTCACTTGATTCAGATCAAAAAGACTATGATGAAATTGTGTGTCCTTATTGCAAGAATGAGCTAGACAAACTAACTCGGCTATCTGCTACCTGTGGACTATGCCACCCTTTTAAAAATTATTTTAAACTAAAAGAACAACTCAAAGATGCTCGGGAAACATTGGCGTTTTATGGGGATAGTGGCAAGTGGCAGGACGTGTCGCCAAAAACCGGCAATAAATACAGAGAAGGTGAGGGCGTATTTTACAGCGATGATGTTTTTGATAATTTATGTGAGGGCGGCAAACGCGCCAGGGCGTTTTTAGAAAGGTGGAAGGATGATTGAAGAATTAATACAACCTGAGGACTTTAGCGGTAACGGATCTGGATCTGGATCTGGATCTGGATATGGAGATGGATATGGACATGGATATGGATATGGAGATGGATCTGGATATGGATCTGGATATGGAGATGGATCTGGATATGGAGATGGATATGGATCTGCAGATGGATATGGAGATGGATATGGATCTGCAGATGGATATGGAGATGGATATGGATATGGACATGAATGACATTAAAACAAATAGTTCTAAACGAGGAGAATAATTATGAATTTAAATGAAAAAACAAAAGAGCTTTTACTACTAAAACTTCTTGGACTAGAAGAAGAAACAACAATTCAACAATCTTCAATGATCGGTAAGATTTGTATGATTAGAACATATTCAGCCGGTGTTCATTTTGGGGAAGTTGTATCCAAGAACGACCAGAACGTGGTTCTTAAAAACGCAAGAAGAATACACTATTGGGCATGTGCTTGCAGTTTATCTCAGTTAGCCATGGAAGGAGACAAGAAGCTAGACGAGTGCAGAATAGCTATGCCAGTTGACGAGATAGAACTTGATCAAGTAATAGAAGTGATCCCAATGACAGAGAACGCGATTAAAAATTTAACGAGTGTAGTGTGGAAGAAATAATATCTCCGGAAGAATTTAAGGGTTCCGGTTCCGGTTACGGTTCCGGTTTCGGTTCCGGTTTCGGTGACGGTTCCGGTGACGGTTCCGGTTCCTGTTACGGTTACGGTTCCGGTGACGGTTCCGGTTTCGG
>JAEORY010000141.1 GCA_016840645.1 Candidatus Borrarchaeota archaeon
GGATTATCATAATAACCAGACGCAATCTTGGTTCCAATCAGCCCAAAGTTCTCTGCAGCCCCCGATTTAATATCTACCTCACCTCTGTATTTTGCCACATCTAAGTGTTGAACCTGAGGCATTTCAACTTGTCCTAATGCGAATGCTTTGTAAGCATCAGTAACCGCTTTAATAGCGTCACTCATCGGAAGACATGATCTAACTTCTTGCTGTGATAAAATGATTATTTCAGACACTTCAAACACCTTTCAAAACTTAATAAAGAAATGTATAATAACATTTCTGCCTGTTAAACCAAGCTATAAAAGGATGAAAATGACTATGGTATAAATTGAATTAAAATCGTTTAAAATTGAAAGGGTGAAACTATGTCTGAAGAAAAGGAAAAATCGTTTTTAAGATATGAAATTACTGGAAGTCCCGCATTTTCAGTGGTTCGCATTTATCTAGAGCAACCAGGACAACAAGTAGTAGCAGAGGGCGGAGCAATGGTTTATATGGATGGGCATGTCGATATGAAAACGAAATCATCAGGAGGCATCTTACGGGGTTTGAAAAGAAAAATTTCTGGAGAAGCGATGTTTCAGAACTTCTTCGAACTCACAGAAGATTCAACGAAACCTGGCATGATAGCTTTTGCTCATGGAGCACCAGGAGACATTGTGCATATACATCTTAATCAAGGTGAAGAATGGACTTTAAGTAAAGACGCGTATATTTGCAGCACTCCCTCGGTTCAAGTCACCTCTCAAGTAGGCAAAATTGCAAGCCTTTTAGGTGGTGAAGGGTTATTTTTAACAAAAATTTTTGCAGAAGCTGAAGGTGATGTCTGGCTCGGTGGATATGGTTATATTGAACGACACGAGATCGGCCCAGGAGAAGAATTTGTCATTGACACTGGTGTGATGATGGCGTTCCCGGCAAACATGCAATATCGTACCTCTAAGGTCGGAGGCAAGAAAAGTTTCATCTTAGGCGGAGAGGGCATCGTCATGAGGTTTATGGGCCCTGGTATTGTGTATACACAGAACCGTGAAATACGTCTGCTGGCATCGTTACTCAAACCGTTTTTGCCAAAGGATTAATTAAAAAAACATTATTTCTCTTTTTTTCATAATGTATGCTTTTTAGTCACCGTTAACAGTTAGTTCTATGACTTAGAATTTAGAAAAAATGAGTAAAACAAGAAATTCTACTAATTTTAATTTAATTTTGCTAAAATTCCTTGATACACCTGATAAAGCTGTTTTAAAGACGGAATATCACACCACTCATCTGCAGAATGAGATCCTTTCCCTGATGGTCCCAGATCAATAGTAGGAATACCTAACATTCCAATAAAGTTGCTATCGGCAACTGTCCTACCTAACAAAAACCTAGGTTCAATTCCAGTTGCTAATTTAACTTCTTCTGCAGTTATTTGTACTAGTGGATTATCTAACGGTGTATAAAATGGCAATGGCTCTCGTGTGGGGCGTGGATGTATATTGACTTCAACTTTTGTCTCCGGATCTAGTTCAGTATTTTGAATAATTTCAAGCACTGCTTCAAGCACCATTTCAGAGGTTTCTATAGGAAGATAATGACGATCTAATACTAGTTTGACTGTTTCCGGAACTGATAAACTATTAACACCACCATTAATAGCTAAGAAACATTGACTGCCTTCAATATTGAATTTTTCCATATAGCCCACATCAAGAGATTCAAGGTTTTGAATGAGTCGAACTGCTTCGTTAATAGCATTGACTCCCCTCTTTGGAATTGCTCCGTGAGCAGCTTTTCCATGCACAACAATATCTAAAATAAGTCTGCCACGCCTCCCAACCAAGAAATTTCCTAAATAATGAGGTTCGCCCACAATAGCATAAGCAACTTTGTCGGGTGAAATGATGTTTTTATCAATTAGAGTAATAGTACCCCGTGACCAAAGTTCTTCATCAGTAACCGCCGTAAACAAAACATTAAGGTTAGATTTGAATTCTCCTTTCAGTAAACCTTCCATAATTCCAAGTTGGACAGCTAAACCAGATTTCATGTCACAAGCGCCGATGCCATAGAACTTTTCACCAACAAGCTCTCCATATGGATCCCGAGTCCAACCGCGCATTTCCTCAACTGTATCAGAATGTGAATTCAAGAGAATCCACGGTTTGTTTGAATCTACCTGGAATTCCGCAATGACATCAGGTCCACTATCCGGAACTTCAACTTTGTATGGTTCATAACCTAGATCTGCAAGAAAATCAAGAATCCACGAACTGATCTTTTGTTCCTTGCCGTACCTGGAAGGAATCTGCACCAGTTCCTGAAGTATGTTGAAAATTCGATTATTCTGCATAATTTTATCCTCGAATACTTAATAGAGCGATATAGTATCTTAGTCGGTTTTCATTTATTTTAGTATTCAAAATCATGTAATTGCCAAAAAATGTTTTGAGAAACCGTTTTAGTAAAAAGGGACGCTCTAAATGTGCGATTAACTTGTCAGAAACTTTATATTAAATCATTGAGAGTCATTTTATAGTGAATGTAAATGAGGTGTAATAACTCAAAAGCAATTTAGTTCTCATAAACGTTCTATTGTTTCGGGGTCTTTAAAAAGATGGTGTGAGTCTGACAATGAACGAGTTTGCTTTGTTCTCTCTACTGAGTGCTGTTGTCTCAATCTTCTTAGGGAGTTTTGTATTTTCAAAAGATTCAAAGAACTGGATTAACAGACTATTCATGATCTTCTGTCTTTCTCAAGCCTATTGGGCAATGACAGAATTTGGTTATCGAAGTGCAACAGAATCTAATATTGCAGCTTTTTGGTTAAAAATGAACAGTTTATGGCCTCTCACAATAGTTTTCTTACTTCATTTTGTACTTGTTTTTACTGAACAAGTGAAATTACTTAGAAATAAACTTACATACCTACTAATGTATGCCCCTGCCTTGATTATTGTTTATCTTGACTTGACAGTATTCTCGGGAGAACCAATATGGACATATTGGGGCTGGACCTATGATATTCCTGAAAATTTTCTGTTATTCATTGTATCAAGGACATGGGGTGCAGGATTAGGCATTTTTGCTTTTTGTCTTTGCCTACAATATTACATGAAATCAATTGATCTAAGAAAGAAAAAACAAGCAAAGTATGTATCGATTGGAATTTCTTTTCCAGTACTTCTTGGTATTGTTACTGAATGGTTATTACCTTCAATTCAAATAAGAATTCCAGAATTTACCGCATCTTCAACAGTCCTAGGAAGTTTTTTCATTGGGTATGCAATTCTAAGACATGAGTTGTTCATTCTATCACCATCAACAGCAGCAGAAAGTGTTATTGCTACCATGTTTGATGCCCTTTTTTTGGTTAGTCCAGAAGGAAAAATAATTTCAGCTAATCTAGCTTCGTTACAACTTCTTGAATATAAAGAACATGAAATGATTCAGATGCCTTTAGAGAACATTTTGATTAATAAAAATGATAATCCAGGTTCCGTAGGGTGTGTATTTGATAATCTAATAAAAGCAGGAAATGTCAACGATGTTGAGATGAACATTAAAACGAAGAATGGACATCTTATCCCTATTTCATTCTCGTCATCAATAATGCAAGACAACGAGGATAATTTAGCAGGGATTATTCTTATTGGAAGAGATATAACAGAACGTAAGCAGATGGAGAAAAAAATAACAAACTATACTGAAAACCTTGAAAAACTCGTCGAAGAAAGAACAAAGGCCTTTAAAGAATCAGAAGAAAGATTAACAGCAATATTAACTGGAATAGGAGATCTAGTTGGAATTCATAACAAAGATTTGGACGTCATCTGGATAAACCAAGCAGTGAGAGATCGTTATGGAGATATTGTTGGAAGAAAGTGTTATAGGGCATATAAGGGCTTAACTAAACCTTGCCCCGAATGTACTGTTGAAGCAGTATTCAATGAAGGGAAAACAGTAGTAACAGAGCAATCCCATATGAATACAAACGGAACAATTAGCAACGTTTTAGTTACCAGTTCTCCTGTACGAAATGCTGCTGGAAATATTTTTGCAGTTGTAGAGGTAGCTAAGGATATAACTGAATTAAAGAATTTGGAAAAGCAACTGAAAGATCATACCGAAAATCTCGAAAACCTTGTCAAGGAAAGGACAAAAGCTTTAAGTGATTCTGAAGAAAAACAAAAAGCAATTTTAACGGGTATCGGAGATCTTATTACCATTCAGAATAAGGAATTAGACATTATCTGGTCAAATGAATCTACACAAGATATTTGGGGAGATGTCATAGGTAAAAAATGCTATATAGTGTACAAAGGTTTTGATAAACCATGCCCTGATTGTACTGTAGGAACAGTTTTTAGTGAAGGCAAAAAACTTGTCTCGGAACAATCAGTTAGACGTTTAGACGGAAGTTGTATGACCACTCTGGTTACAAGTTCTCCAATGAAAGATGCTGAAGGAAACATAGTAGCAGTTGTAGAATCTATTAAGGATATCACGGGACGAAAAGAACTAGAAAATGCTTTAAGAGAGTCAGAGGAGCGTTATCGTGGGTTATACGATTCATCTATTGATGGTATAGTCTCATTGGACTCAGAAGGACATATAATCGAATGCAATCAGGCATTTGCAGATATGGTCGGCTATCGCAAGGATGAACTACGTAACATTAACATCTTCAATATCACGCCTAATAAATGGTATAAGGCCAGTAAGGAAAACCACCATCAATTACTTGAAGTAGGCCATTCAGAAGAATTCGAAAAAGAATATATCAAAAAAGATGGGACAACTGTCCCAGTTGCTATCAGAGGATGGCCTATAAAAAATCGTGAAGGGAAAACAATTGGAATTTGGGGTTTTATTCGAGATATTACTGCCCAGAAGCAAGCAGAGGAAAAGATTAAGGAATATACAGAAAATCTTAAACGAATAGTAGATCAGAGGACCTCAGATCTCAAGGATTCTGAAGAGCGCTATAGAGGTTTGTATGAATCTTCAATAGATGGCATAGTTTCCACTGACCTAGAAGGAAATATAATTGACTGTAATCAAGCTTTAGCAGATATGATTGGATATACTAAACAAGACCTCAATAAAATGGACTATTTTGAACTCATACCTAAAAAATGGCATGCTAAGATTTCAAAGCTTTTCACAAATCAAATAATTCAACGAGGCTATTCAGATGAATTTGAAACAGAAGGGATTAGGACTGATGGAATAATCTTCCCAGTCTCTACAAGGGGTTGGCTCATAAAAGATCAAGAAGGCAAAGCAACAGGAATGTGGGGTATTGTTCGTGATATCACTGAAAAGAAGAAAATGGAAGAAATAAAATCTCAGTTCATTAATTTAGCAGCACATGAACTTCGAACTCCTTTAAGCGCAATGAAAGCGCACGTAGAGCTTCTTAAAATAAAAAGTGAACATGGATATTGGGAACTGCCTAATGAAGTTCACGATAAAATAAAAATCATAACACGTAACGCTGATAGATTGGCGGCACTTATTAATAACCTACTTGATTATACACGTCTCGAAGCAGGCACAAGAAAAATAAAGCAGGAATCAGGCTCACTTGACACAATCATCGGTCAGATTATTAATGACGTCTTACCAATTGCAAAAATTCATGGACATAAACTTGAACTCTATTCTCCAAATCAATTGCCTCAGATCAAAATAGATGAAGACATGGTCCGGAGTGTATTCACTAATTTACTTTCAAATGCCATAAAATATACGCCTGACGGTGGTATGATTGAAGTTAAGATTCTAGAAGAAGAATTCAATCTCCATGTTTCTGTGAAAGATACTGGAATTGGCATTCCAGAAAATGAGTTGGAAAAAATTTTCCAACCTTTCCATGTAACTGATCTCTCTGAATCTTCTCGATTTCAATCGGAATTTGAACGTACTGGATTAGGACTTGCGATTTCTAAAGAATATGTGAAACTGCATGGTGGCAGTATATGGGTAGAAAGCAAGATTGGAGCGGGAAGCACATTTCATGTGATTCTTCCTAAAAAAAATTAACTTGAAACTACATTTACATCGATCTTCGAACTCGATAAATAGGAACTGAAATAGTTATTTGATCCAATGACCGTTATTACTTTATATTTGAGATTTCCTTCTATTATTATTATTTGTTCTTTGCTCGATGTTTTCATTTAACCTGAAAATGTATCAAAAAGGAATAGGAAAAAGTAAGGTGGGTGAATTAAAATCCCAGAAAAAATTGAAGGAAAAACAGCAACTGAGTGGGCAAAAATTGGCTTTGAAAAAGCTAGTACAGGAAATTCATTTGACTTTCTGGAAGCCGTAGATTGTTTTGAAAAAACTATTAAGATAGACCCTACTTATGTTAATGGTTGGTTTTATCTTGGTGCGGCAAAAGAAAAATTAGGAGACAATCCACCAGGCATAATGGCACGCCAGGATTTTTATAAAGAAGCTATTCAAGCCTTTGAAGAAGTGATAAAACTTGATCAATTACATAAAGTAGCATGGATTCATTGTGGGTATTGTGCTGAACGATTAGCACATTGGACAAGAGAAGAGGATAGGAAACGTGAACTTTTTAAAAAATCATTAAAATGCTATAAAGAGGCAATCGATATTGATCAAGAGGACGGAGACGCTTGGTTTAACCTTGGTAACGCATATAGGTACCTGAATCAGTTTGAAAACGCAATAAAAGCGTATGAGACTGCAATTAATATCAATCCACAGGATTTTGACGCTTATTATAATATGAGCATTTGTTATGAAAATTTAACTAATTACCAAGAAGCAATTAATTGCATAAAGAAAGCTTTAAAAATTAATCCAAGTAATGAGCGAATCCAAGATCGTCTAAGACGGCTAGAGGTCGATAAAGAGATTGCTGAAATAGGTGTAGAATCTGCTGGTAAGGGCAAGATTGCAAATGAAGCAATTAACCTAGGTATTTCTTGTTTAAACGAGAGGGATTATAATAATGCAATAGAACATTTTAAAAAAGCAAATGAAATATATAAAGAAATAAATAGCCTTACAGGACAGGCATATGCCTTACGTTATTTAGGATTGATTTTTAAAAATCAAGGGGACTGGGCAACATCCTTGAAATATAATCAAGATGCTCACGAGATTTATTCTCAGATTGAAGATAGACCTGGAATGGCTGAAACATCTCATAATTCAGGGTTTCTTTATTTTCAATTAAATAAAATTCAGGAAGCTATTTACGAATTTCAAAAATCGACGAAATTATTTAAAGAACTAAACGATATATCAAAACTCTCAGATGGGTTTGCAAATCTTGGTTTGTTGTACAAAAAGAATGGAGACTTATCAAAGGCAGTAGAAATTTTTAAAGAATGTTATGAAATTGATTTAGAAACCAATGATAAAAAACATCAAGCGCAAGATTTGCAGGATATAGGTCTACTTACTCAGGAGTTAGGTGATTATAATAAGTCTTTAGACTGTTTTCAAAAATCTTATGAACTTTATACAGAACTAGGAAATCAAGCAGGTCTGGAAAAGCAATTAGAAAATGTTAAAGACTTACTACAAGTTATCAAAAAAGAAAAGGAAATTGCACCTGAATTAAGAAAAAAAATCAATGAAATTAAGCGATTGCTTAAAATAGACTAAACCCTGTAATGCCTTAAAATAGATTAAAGTCAGCCCACTGGTGTCAGCCAGAAGGCAATAACTGCACCAAGCATACTGAACGCCAGTTTTACTGCATTATCCGAGAACGATCCAATGAAAATGATGTAAAGACTCACAAAGAACACAATAATTGATAAGATTAACTGTAATATCGCCCTGATATCTCTTTTAGGGGAAATAGTTTCTTTTCCTCTCCCATGTCGAAACTCAGATCCTTTTCGTGATCTTCTTGCTAATTTTAGCACATTTATCGTCATTTTTTCCACCTCCGTATGTGACAATTCGCTATCTCAACAATCCTGCTTATAAAACTTTGTTAGAAGACCCCTCAACTTGTTGGGGGGATGAATTGCGGTTTCACTTTCACCGTAGTGTCCCTAATCTTTAAATAGCTTTTTGCGGATAGTACATCTAGTGACATGAATAGCAGGGGGATAACAGGGATAGGTGTGATGAGACGGACTTATCAATATCGCCTGTACCCGACCACACAACAGGCGACTACGTTAACGCAATGGCTGACTACCTGTCGTATTTTGTACAACAACGGTCTTGCCGAGCGGAAAAACGCATGGGCGACTCACAAAAAATCAGTTACCTATAATGAGCAAGCTAACCAACTGAAAGACGCTAAAAAGACCAACCTGTTTTTGAAGGGGATTCACTCTCAGGTCCTTCAAGACGTGCTGAGACGACTGGATAAGACTTTCACCAACTTTTTCAGACGCATCAAGAAGGGTGAAAAAGCAGGCTATCCACGATTCAAAGGCAAATACCGGTATGACTCTTTTACCTACCCTCAAAGTGGGTTCGCCCTCGATTACCACCACAAGAAGAAGAAACTCCGCCTCTCGAAAATTGGAGGTATCGCCATTACACTCCACCGTCCTATCCCGTCTGAAGGCGTGATCAAGACCTGTACCATCAAACGAGATGTAGACCACTGGTATGCCTGTTTTTCGGTAGAACTGCCTGATCCCGCTCCTCAAACTAAACAAAGAGAGCTACAGAAGGCGATAGGGGTGGATGTGGGGCTGAAGAGTTTACTGACCTTGCATAATGGGGAGATCATAGCGAACCCCCGCTGGTTGAGAAACTCGGAGAAGAAAGTAGCCAAAGTGCAGCGAAGGAAAGA
>JAEORY010000142.1 GCA_016840645.1 Candidatus Borrarchaeota archaeon
TATAGTTTGTTGGTGAAACCAATTATAGTACCTACGGGGCGTAGGGATGTTAAGCCTGTGGAGATAAGACCTCCGTAACCCGCAAGGGGATCGAGTCTGTCCTTGAAGCAGGAAGCCTCGATGCTTGAGCACGAGGTAGCTCACTTAAATATTAAAAGGAGAAAATTCCATAAAAATGAGAATCAGGTTTTGTTTCCATATTCTTTTGGAACCATCGGTTTATAGCCTTTGAGATCAAGATACACATTCTTATACCCTAGGCTCTCAAGATGATTAACGATTTGACTTATTGCATCTATATTAAATAATCTGTCAAATTCATCTTGCCCAATTTCTATTTTTGCGAAATCGTCATAGTCACGTACACGTAGAACACGAGCATTAAGGAGATCACGAACGAATTTTTCTGCTTTTCCTACTCTAAAAATTTTCTCTTCTGTGATTAAATGTCCATAAGGTATCCTAGATGAAAGGCAGGCTAGTTGAGGTTTGTCTGCAAAAGAAAGGCCACGAGATCGTGCGATTTCTCTTACTTCTGGTTTTGTAATTCCTGCCTCAGCCAAAGGACTTCTGATTCCTAATTCTTTTAATGCCACATAACCTGGTCTATGCCCTTCTAACTCTGATGCATTTGTGCCGTCAATAATAAGATCAGCTCCTTCTTGAGCTCTAAATTCGTTTAATACTGTAAATAATGCTTTCTTACAGTAATAACACCTGTCATCTGGATTTTTTACAAATTCAGGATGTGCTAATTCATCAACTCTGACAATAACGTGAGAAATTCCGCCAATTTCATTTGTAATTCTCTTTGTATCTTCAATTTCGCCTAATGGGACTGTTTGCGAGTCTGCAGTTACGGCTACGATGCGCTTAGCGACATCTTTTGCCAATAAAGCAACAGTCGAACTATCCACTCCTCCAGAAAACGCTACAATTACAGATTTTCCCCTTAGGATGTCATGAACAAGTTTAATTTTCTCTTCAAACATTTGTCGTCCTACCCCTAGATGAATATATGACACTGGAATATAAGGGGATGTGTAAATAAGAGTTTCGACATAAGCAAGAATGAAAATCCCAATCAAATAGTGTCTAATTATTGTCCTAGACCGTCTGCAATTTTCTGGAGTGCATTTTTCAAAGAAAGTCCATGAATTGGAAGAACTCCATACCAGTAGAATACACCAAACAAACCTCTCGGGACAAAGGCGGTAAGCTGCTGCACTTCAGTCGTGTGATTATCAATTTTGCCTAGTAAAAATTCTAAAGTGGCCCGGCCAGGTATTTTCAACTCAGCATACAATTTAAGGTGTTTTTGAGGTTCTATGCTAACTACATTCCAACAATTTGCATAATGACCAAGTTTTAAATCCGAAGACTCCTTTCTACTTCTTCTTATGCTTAGTCCACCGATTAATTCTTCTATCAAACCTCGATGCTGCAACGGTAAGTTTTCACAATAACCTCCTTCCCCTTCTATTTTTATAATCGAGCTCCACACTTCTTCAAGAGGCGATTCTATTACCACTCGACGATGATCTCGGTATGTAGAACCGCCTGCCCACTTAGGATCCCCTGGTTGAGTCCACTCAGGAATAAATTCGGGATATAGTTGTATGATAGACGGATGAGTTGACTGGGTGAGTTACCTCATAATAAAGCTATAAGGCTTCCTGCTTCAATTAGAGACTAGTTCCCTTTGGTGGAGTTGTGGAAGTCTCGATGTTCACAAGAGGGAATTCCGTACAAACCATAGGTATTCATATTTGAGGACAACAGATTATATAAACGCCTCGCATTTCATAAACTCGTTGCAGCGACGGTGCTTTCTGGCTTAGCTGTCAAAAAAACTAGAATAGCGGAGTGACATCTATGTGAAAATTGTAAATATGCTATCTTTTATTTAGGGATTCAAACATTCATAAGCTAATATATTGCCAGAAAAACAAATTTAAAAGAGCATTTAGCTGAAAGATTTAGTTATCAAGAACAGGAAGACAAATTAGAAACTTCTATAAGGCATTTAAATCATTGCGACTTCATTTGTTCAAATTCTATCTCCGCTTGGATTTCGTGAAGTTGAGCTCGCAATTTCGCTTCATGCCCCTTTTCTTGTTCTATCAACAAAGAAAACAGCCTTTGTTCGTTATCCTTAGTTGCTTTTTGAAAAGCTTCAGTGTAATAGCGCATAGAGGCTTGTTCGCGAGCTATGGCAATTGTGATTATTTCCTTCATTTCTTCCAACTCTTTTATTTTACTAGACATACGTACACCTCATTTCTAATTACGTTAAGAATTAATTCTCATATTAACACAGGCAGATTCTCGATCTGCAATTTCTATTTCAGTTTCTTTCGTTCCGCTTCTATAATTGATTGTATTTCATTAATGTGATTTTGAATCTTTATCACATGTCCTTTCTCTTCTTCTAACAAGGTCCAAATCATTTTTTGGGCCCTTTCGGTTGTCGCTTTTTGGTAGATTTCCGTATAATAGAGTACAGTATTTTGTTCACGGGCCAAGGCGATGGATAATATTTCAGCCATTTCTTCCAACTCTTTAATTCTTTTCGACAAACATACACCCCTAGTGTTACAACTTTAGGAATAGACTATTTTGCCTCCATAATGACCAAGAATTGTAGCTATCGGCACTAAACTCCATATTACTGCCAAGTAAATGTAACTTAAGTTAGTTATTGCCAGTAGGATGTTTGGATTCAAAGTTCGCCATGCAAAACCTACTGTGATGATTGCAAGTAACAAGATTGTATATACTATTTTGCGAACAAAGGTTTTAGTCCTTCTCCCTTCGTAAGTGACTTTCCAACTGAAGACGCCCGAGAGTGCACACGGAGGACCAGTCAAGAATCCCACTATAAGCATATAATACGAAGCTGCTTCAAAAGAGGTTTCGCCTGTGAAAACATAAAGAAGAGTTAACAAAGAAATAATGATGGAATATGCTATAGAAAAATGAACCACAATGGGATGAAGATGCAATCCCTCTAATTTTTGTTTAAGACTCTGCATAGCTGGTACTTCTGCTCTCAACTCACCGACAATAGGAAATTTCACGAAAATTATGTCGTCGTGAGGAGCGTTTATCATGATTGGAGTTAAATCATCTCCGGCGAAGTGGCGTCCTGCATGTTTTCCGTCTTTCCAGAGGCGACTGTTTGAAACGTCATAGATTTTTCCGTTGTAAGCTATATATGAAGGTCTGCCTTCTTTGCCGTCAAATTGCTTCAGTTCCGCGGTTGTGAAGCGGCGTAATTCTTTTTCTACCATTTTTTAGCCCCCTAGCGTGAATTCACTAAGGTTATTTATTTTATGTATTTAAGTTTTCATATTATCTGATGCGGAATAAAAATGTTGACTTAATTACACAACTATTAATATTAACTTGTTCGATCTATAAGGATGACAGTTAATTCGAAAAGTATATACTTTGAACTAAGCAAGAAAGCACCAACGCTCCAGCTTTCGACAAAAATAAAATGCTACAAAAAAGAAATGATATCAACGAAAAATATATAGATAATGATAAAATTCTCTTGCGAAAGCGACTATTTGTTCTGTTTATATTTCAATATTCTAAGGTTGTCGCTAATCTGACAACTTTTTATCAAAAAAAAACTAGAAAATTGGGAATGACGTTTGTATCTTTATTCCATATCTTCATCCCAGTCTACTTTATCCCAGTCCTTTTCCTTTATTTTCTTTTTTTCTGCTTCTAATTTCTCCATTTCCTCTTTTTTCTTATCTTTTTCACTCAAATTATTCCCTCCATTGAGTCTGATAAGTCTTAGACTTTATGTAAGTAAGTCTAAATTTTTATAAGAATAGTTTTCATTACTATTATATATAATAGTTTCTTTAGGGGAATGTAAGTATACAAAGAGAATTAAACGATTAAAGTCACATAATCCAAGAGAACTGTTCAACGCAGATAAAAAACTCTTCTAAAGTACGGATGATTCACTTTCAACAGGATTTCGATCATTTTAAGAATGTGAGATTCAATTGCTCAAAAGGAAAAATGACAGAAATAACTATTATTTTACTGATAGTAAACTTGTTGAAATACTTAAAGAAAAAGGTATCCGACCAACGGAAACTCGAAAGATTATACTAAAGGAAGTAAGTAATTCAGATCACCCAGATGTAAATGAAATCTATTTAAAAATTAGAGGAAACCATTCTAATATTAGTATGGGAACAGTCTATAGAAATTTGAATCTATTCAAAGAAAAAGGTTTGATTTATGAATTAGAGCAAGTTGGAGGAGTGCCTGGCAGGTTTGAAATAGGTTCGCCAGATCACTCTCATTTTGTTTGTGAGAAATGTGGGAAAATTTTTGATATTGAAGACCAAATTAATAAAACTGAAGAGAAAGAGCTTTCAAAAAAACTTGGAGTTATGATTACTCATCACAGAGCAGAATTCTATGGATTTTGTAAAGAATGTGGATCAGATATTGGCAAATAGATAATAATATAAGCCTGCTCGAAGATTGGTAAAAGACTGGAGGAGGTATCCTAATGCACATTACAACACAAGAAAACTTAATATCAGCGTTTGCTGGTGAGAGCCAAGCTCATATGCGCTATTTATATTTCGCATCTATTGCCAAACGTGAAGATTTTCCAAATATTGCTAGATTGTTTAATGCAGTTGCCTTTTCAGAGCAAATTCATGCACATAATCATTTTAAAGAACTAAAACACTTGAATGATGGCTTTTTAACAGTAGCTCACGCACCGTTTGGTCCAGGAGACACTTCAAAGGCTTTGGAACACGGAATCATGGGCGAAATGTATGAAATAGATGAGATGTATCCTGTTTTTCTAAAGATTGCAGACTTTCAAGAAGAAGAAGGTGCTCATTTCAGGTTCAACTGGGCATTACAGAGCGAAATAGAACATGCAAAACTGTTTAAAAAAGCAAAGGAATCTGTCGATAAAGGGAATGATGCTCCATTTGGCCCAATATATGTCTGTGAAAGATGCGGCTTCACAGCAGAGGGAGAAGTACCAGATGTATGTCCTGTGTGTAATGCTCCGAAGGACGAATTTACAGAATTTTAACAACTTTTTCCTTATTTGTTCTAATTTTTCTCTAATGTCGCTAAAAGAAGAAGAGATTTGCTCAGCTCAATATGCAAGGCAAGAGTTACAGAGATTTCTTTTGATTCTATCATTGTCGTTTACGTGTTCAATTACTGCTTGTATAAGTGGATCTTGTGATACTATGTATGAATTGCATAAACTAAGTTCTAATATCCCTATATCTACTAGTTTATCCAAATGAGATTTGACATCTTGACTTGAGGAGCAGTAAAATCTAGTTAAAGATTCTTCTGTATGTATCTGATAATCATACCAGCTCATTGTGTTAATAAGACCAATATTTTGTTTTACAAAACGTTCAAGATCATTTATGTCGTGCACAAATCCACGTCCTAGTAACCTATTAGTTATGTCAATGTTAGCATCTATATGTATTATTCTTATCAACGTTTAAATAGTTTATGCATGTCTTACTTTCGATAATGCCTTTATATTGGTTTTCCATTAAAAATAAATATTTTCCTTTTCTCCCAATGAATCCTTTTCTCCCAGTGACGTATTGTTCGATTATTATGACCTTTTATTCATTTAATCGAACTAAGTCTCTTTTCCATAGTACTTCTTAAGTGCTTAATCTGGCAATCCTAGTCTTCTAGGACACTCCTTAATCGGCGATGAGTGATTCTCCACCACAGGTATACGAAGATTGTGACGATTAAGACTACTAGGAACGCAATAACATGAGTTAATAATGAGAATACAATGAAAATGAAGATATCCATGAAAAATGTAGTCACAAGCAGGATTCCAAACGATCTATTGGAGCGGATATAGAATATAATTCGTTGATCAATCGGGATATGTCTTTCAGTTATTTTGTCATGAATTTGCATTCGATTTATAACACAAAAGATATTTAGAACGCCAAGTATTGCAAACAGCATGACTACAATATCTGGATAGGGTGTAAAATTAAAAAGAAATGAGTTGATATCTTTAGCAGGGTAAAAATCAGATCCTACGATTAGAGAATGCAACCCCATAAAACTAAATCCGGCAAAAAGACTAAAGAATACCGTATAAAGACGCGCATCCTTACGTTCATCTTCTAAAAAGGCTTCTTTATCAGTGTCACTCCAGGTTTGATATTCTTTAGAAATTCTATCATACCTTTTCATACCAATATTTCCCCAATTAAAGTCTATCAAATTTGATTTGAATATCTTCTTTGAGCTTTGTTCTTTCGGCAAGTTGCGATTTTAACAATGAAATTGAATCGACAGGCGTTGGATCAGTTCCATAAAGAATTGCTAGATAAACACTTGTAAAGTCTCCTATATAAGTAACTGAAAACATTTTCGCGAGTATTGATTGACCTCTTGCCAGGATTTCTATTATCTGTTTTTTCTTTTTTAAGATAATATGATCTCTTGAGATTTCTATTCTCGCTTTGATTGCCGGGCTCTCATCAGGACTACGAATAAAAATGGGATAAAACTGCTCTAATAATTGCGTTTCGGCTTCCCATCCTACAATCCCATTGTGATTCATTTCTGGGAGTACCTCAAAAAGGGCGAGAACCTTACTATTCTCATTAAACTGGCATTTTAAACGATTTGCGACACTATCAAAGTAAGTGTGCCCATAAATAAGGGGGATCTTATTATAAAGGCAAATAGCAATTCTTTTAGCAAAGTTATCTATTATTAGAGTCTCAGGTATTAATTCTTCTTTAAGAACTTCAACAACAGCTAACGTCTCTTTAACATCCTTCTCAAAAGTAGGATGAATGTTTAGTTTTTCTAGAACTATTAATAATGGAAAGAATAAATAAGGAAGCGATGCTCTCGGTGGAAGACCGCTCGGAAGTTTTACATACGGCAGACCGAATTTTATACAGAATGCTTCAAGTATGCCTCCAGAAGTAAGTGCTATAATTGGACATCCTTTTTCAAGTGCATCTAAAAAGCAACTTAATGTCTCTTCAGTATTACCGGAGTAACTAATCAAAATCACTAAAGTGTATTCATCTGTATAAGGCGGCAAATTATAATCACGATTTGTTTCTATAGGAATCTTAACATTAGCGTATCGTAAGAATGACCTCAAGAAATCAAAGGAAATTGCTGAACCACCCATGCCCACACCGATGATTTGAGAAAAATTATAGTATTTTAGCTTTGTACCTTTGACTTCTATATCTGATGGAATCACTAACTTTCGTGCTCTTTCAATTGCATCTTGAATAAATTCTGGGACTTTTTTCTGTAACTCTAACATCCCAGATTTATCAATTTTCTTAATCTCAGTAAGATTATCAAGTATGTCCGCCTTTTTACTCAAATCATTGGGCATTCATAATCCTCCTAATGATGATTTGTTCAATCCTCAAAGCACTTAAATGTTAGGTTCTCAGTGATCTGTAATTTCTTTATGAAGTTTAAGAGATATGGTATTATGCTATCTAAGAAATGAATAACATGTTCCACTTGCTTAAAAGGTAAACTAGTGATGTTGATGCATGCCACAAAAGCTATTGACTTTTCTGAAATCAAACTAATCATCTTTGATCTTGATGGTACAATCATACCACTTCATAAGCGGTTTTATGCCGTCTGGACTGATACTTTGACTAAGTTCAATCTTCCAAACATTTCGTGGGACGATTTTATGCAACGAATCGAAGAAGACTCGTTAGAGGAAACTATTGATCAATCACTACACAAAGCGTTTCAGAAAACCTTCTTAAGTGAATATTCGCAATATTGGTCTCCAGACGATACAACAATCCCTGGAGTTAAAGAAGTTCTTATCCAATTAAAAAATAAAGGCTTTTCATTGGCTTTAGCAACGGGCAGGATTTCAAGCACAGATGATCTTATTAATGAGATGAAACATTATGAATTAGATCACTTTTTTGAGGTATTGACCTCTCAGAAAGCTGAAGATTTCAGGTTAGGAACGTTAGTTCCAAAAGAAAACCAGATTAAATATATTCTTGAAAAATTGAATATTTCTCCCTCACAAGCAGTTATGATAGGAGATTATATCACTGATATTCGTTCTGGAAAAGCAATGGGACTAAAGACGATTGCCTTACTTTCAAGTAGAGTTTCTGTAGAGGTTATCAAGAAAGAAAAACCAGATTTAATACTTAACAGCATTAATGACCTACCAGAAGTCATTTTTGACTGAACCCTATTCTATATAATATAATCATAAAGGACTTGAATGGAAAAAACAAGGAGGTAAAATATATGGTAAAGAAAATTGCTCTGTTTGCTTTTAATGGAGCGCCGATGTGTTTTGCACATGCTTTGCTAAATGTCTTAGACATGAAAGACAAAGGATACGACGTCAATTACCCCACCTTGACGGATGGGGCTTGTTCCGTGAGGAGCAAGAGCAATTAGTTGATTAGCCTAAGAGAGGTCGTGGTGAAACACACATGACGTTATCTACGTTATCAGCAGAGTTAAAGAACACACCAGGGGATGCTTCTCTAGTCCCTTGCTCTGTAAATGATGGTTTAAACAGAGAGGCAACTCTCAGTGATCATCATAAAGTACTGACTGATAACCTTGGCGAAGAGAACCAACCTCCTGTAACGCCCGTTAAAGGAGGAGATAGGACTTGAGAGTACCTATCTATGTGCTAAACATCAGGGGGCAACCGCTCATGCCTACCACACAACACA
>JAEORY010000143.1 GCA_016840645.1 Candidatus Borrarchaeota archaeon
TAGAAAAGGACCTAAACTCCAGATGAGTGATATGCTGATGGTTATGAAAAAGATTATAGTAGCGAAACCTTTAGCTCCAGCAGAAATTTCTTCTGGTGATAAATCTAAATCTTCATAATAACTGCATGGATTTATCAAATTAGAAGGACAAAATCGTTTTCCTAATAACTTGAAGGGCTGAACTGCGAATATTTTACATAAACTCAATGGAAGGTTCGACAACAACTTAAATCCCTCTTTCTAGCACTAAACTTATTAAATCAACTCTATGACGTGATTATAGAGTATAGGCCAATTTATTCTACCATATGCTCTTAATTGTTTGAGTTTCTCGGCATGTAGTCCGTGAAATACTCTTACATTGAGTTGAGGATCGAATAAGTGATTTTGCACTAAATAATTAAGCAATTCAATGTATGTAGACATTTCTTCAACGAATTCTTCCAAATTTAACCGTTCCACGCTTCTGATCTCTCTTAAGGTGGGAGTATCAAACAATTCAGAAACCTTTTTTGCCAATTGTGTATCCAGGTTAAAGGTGTCGCATAACTGTACTTTGTGAATTTTCAAATCGATCTCCAAGATTGAATCGGCGCCTCCATAAGGCTTTGTCACTTCGCTGACCCGTCTTACCCTGCGAACCAGTTTATGATGATAATATGCCCTCATAAAGATGATGAGGTCCAAAGTTAACAGATTAATGGGGGCAATTCCATGATGTTCTACCCAGCGGACGATTAGGTTCTCGGGTGACGAGGCGTGGCAGGTTTGGATAAGGTGCAATCCTGCGGTAAGGGCGTGAAACACAGCTTGTGAATGTTCTTGAGTCTGGATTTCCCCTAAGAAGACATAATCAGGCGAACGATGCAATAATTTCACGATTTCCTTACTTTTACTTCTTGAAGTGTTCTTGCCTCCGAAGGGGATGACTTGTAAACGTACCTGGTGTTTATCGTAATTATGTTGAGGAACACTCTCAATCACATCCTCGATGGTGATTTTTCTCCACTCAGGGGGGGTGATCAGGTCCAGTGCATTGACCAGTGTGGTTTTACCCGAATTAGGTTCCCCAATGACCGTAATGTTACGGCGGCGCACCAGTGCAAAATACAAGTAAGCAGCGATTTCTACAGGAAGGGTACCATTATCTACTAATTCTGGCAGAGTAAAAGCCTTACGTTTTAGTTTACGTACGTCTAAATGAAGACCATCGGCTGCCAGAGGGGCGATATCCATTGAGGTACGAACATGAAAGCGATCCGTTATCAACTCCGTCTTGATAGAGGGGTTGCTTTCGTCCAGTAGAAGACCGCTTTCATAGCGTAATCGCGTTTTTATGCGTTCTAAGTCATCAACCGACAAGATTACTGTGGTTTTACACCGTCCAAAGGTGCGATGATCTAAATAGAGTTGAGTGTTGGGACAATCTAAATAAAACTCCTCGATATGTTCATCCATAAGAAAAGGAGCAATTTCATAAATACCAATGAGTTTATAGCAGGCGAGTTCTATCAAATCATCTAAATTTTTCATAGTTTTAAATTCAGGATAGTGTTGGTAAATATATTCTTCAACAAGAACCTTTCTGCTATTGAAAAGTTCCTGTAAACTATAAAAGCGAGGATCTAAGGAGTTGCGATTGATATTGTTCTCTGTGATCACATTCCCTGCAAGGTTTTTAGAAATGGATTCAATGATCTCACCAAAGGGTGAAGTCTCAGACAAAGTAGTGTACGTATAAAGTGCTTCGCTGGTGTATTTTCCAGCACTTTCATAAATTTTAATGTGATATGGACCTATAGTATAGTGTTCAACAACTTTAGAGTCATATCGAGACTTTGAAATCGTCATTATATCCCTCTTATAGACATTTTTTATTTTTGGAGGGAATAAATTTAATATTTATTTGAAATCTCTTCTAGATCTTTAAATGATGGGATAAAGAGATTCAAGAATCGTTTTCCAAAAGGTTATAAATAGTCCCCGATTTTTTAAAAAATACAAGTCAGTTTACGCAGCTTAATTGAGGTTTCAGGTGAAAATATCTGAAAATGCGCCGAAATGATTTTTATAGTTAAAGTGAACACAATCAATGGGGAAGATATATTGAACATGCCATATAAAATGGATCTAAGAATGGTCTGTTCAGATTTAGAAACCACAAATATAATATATAACATTTTATTGCCCGAAATAAAGACTTTCTCTTCACAGAGGGCAAAAATAGATTTTTCTGTTGAAATAACTAAAAGAAGTATAAAGTTCTTTATCGAATCGGCTGATATCACTGCCTTGCGTTCAACAACTAATTCTATTTTAAAACTTATTGTTTTAATACAGGATCTTCACAAAACAATACAATTATGAAGAATTAGATCTTTTTGGTCGTTGATTTTAAAAAACAGAAAAGAATGTTGAATTTATTTGCTATTTCATTTCTCGAATACGTCTGGTCGACCTTAAAACAACTTTGCCAATATCTGTTAGTGGAATATAAGCACCGCCAGTGAACGTATATCCACATTTCTTGCATTTCCATATTCCTATACTTTTCCTTTTAACAGCTTTAATGTCACATCTGGGACATTTATGTGGTTGTTTCATCTTTTCTTCAATTCTTTTCACTCGCATTCTTATTGTTGAACCATATCTTGCTCCAAATCGTCCTGCGCTACCAACCTTTTTTGTTCGTCCCATAAAACTCACCTAAGCCGTTCTTAAAAAGTTTTTCGTTATCAGCCAGCTTATAAAACTTCTTACAATTTATAAATCTAACTAAGCAATTCTACACAAAAACTCATATTAATAAAGATCAGCAACACGTGTATAAGAGGTATTTAATGAGTTTTTTTAATAAAGGAGGCGAGATATTGAGTGAAGAGATACCGCAGCAACTACAACACCAACTAATGAGACTACAACAAATAGACCAGCAAGTAAAAGTCTTAACTCAACAAAGAACGCAACTTGAACTACAATTAAGAGAGACGGAGAATGCATTAAAAGAATTAGAAAGCGCAGAAGAAGATGTTGGCGTTTATAAGTCAATAGGAATGCTTTTAATTAAATCAGATATGAAAAAATTAAAAGAAGAATTAATTGATAAGAAAGAAACTTTAGATATGCGAATAAAAACATTACAGAGGCAAGAAGAACGATCAAAAAAACAGAGAGATGAGATGAGAGAGAAATTAGCTCGGCAAATTCAAGGAGAACCAGGAACTGCAGCGTAAGAGCAGCTTTAATATGAAGTATAAAAAGAGTTACATTAAGTATTCCTTTTTTTTAGCATTCTTATCTAATTTGGGGGCAAAATATGAATTATTTCAAAACATTTTTAGAAATACTTAATGAAGTTTGTCCCAAAAAGATTTGCATACTATGTCATCAAAATGCAGATCCAGATGCCATTTGTAGTGCATTTGCACTATCAGGACTTCTAAAGAGGCTTATTCCTGAAGTTAAAATACAAAGTTTTTCAGATGGACTAAGTAAAATATCTAAGAAAGTTGTAAAAAACCTAAAAATGCATATTTCTGCTGGATACGATCTTAATGAGTGTGATTTATACTTCTTAGTAGATACTAGTAATTTTGAACAGTTAGGAGCCCTTAAAGACCATTTAAGTGAAGTATCTGAGCCAATTATAATAGTAGATCATCATCAATGTCATCCCGAAGGTAAAAAAATCTCAAGCCTATATATACATGATGAATCCGTATGTTCAGCATGCGAAATAGTTTATAATCTCTATAAGAAATTAAATATTATTCCTAGACCTTTAGATGCTTATGCGTTATTAATTGGCATCACTTACGATTCAAGACATTTCATATTAGGTACTCCAGACACTTTTGAGTCCGCTATAACATTAATGCGTCTTGGTGCTAATTATGAAGAGACTATTGAACTTCTGAGAAGCACATTGGACTATTCAGAACGTATTGCAAGATTAAAGGCTGCAAAACGTCACAAAATACACATTATAGAAGGATGGATAATTGTCGTTTCAAGAATAAGTGCATTTGAAGCATCAGTGGCAAGATCCCTACTTGATCTTGGAGCTGATATAGCGCTAGTAGCCTCAGAAAAAAAGAAAGAAAGAAATGTTAGAATTAGCGGTAGAGCAAAAAGAGGAATAACACGAGAAACGGGGCTAAATTTAGGTACGATATTTCAAAAAATTGGTCCACTTATTAATGGTGAAGGAGGAGGTCATCAAAACGCAGCAGGTTGTAACGGAACGACTAATCTAGACGCTGGAATAAAAGAAATATTAACAGTAATTAAAAAAAGTCTTACAAAAAAAGGAGATATCATTCCAGAGAATTAACATCAAAGATTCAAATATGCTAGTTATCTTCGCTATAGATATTATTTTATCTCAAAGATTGATATGCCTTTTTTATTTCAATTATAGAGAATCAATTGAAGATCTAGGCGTATCGGAACAAATTATTGTTAATCTATAAGAAATGCAAGGAAACGAAAATTATGGAGAATATTATTCAAATTAGCGATTTAGAATTTAGTTACGGCACCTCTAAACAGCCAGCTATTCACGGAATCAATTTGAACGTTAATAAAGGAGAATATGTTGTGATAGCAGGCCTTAGCGGTTGCGGAAAGTCAACATTTTGCCGATGTATCAATGGTCTTATCCCACATTTTTATAGATCGGGTATTATGAAAGGAAGCGTCATGGTTGATGGACTAGATACACGAGAGCATCCTCTCTACGAAATAACTCAAAAGGTGGGAATGGTTTTTCAAGACCCCGAATCACAATTAATGTCGCTAACAGTTGAACGTGATCTTGCATTTGGTCCTGAAAACCTTGGGCTTCCACGAGAGGAGATTAGAGCACGTGTAGAAGAAGCTTTAGAATTAACACAAATTCAACATTTAAGAGAAAGAGCCCCTCATGAACTTTCAGGAGGAGAACAGCAACGTGTAGCAATAGCAAGCGTATTAGCGCTCAAACCAAAGATACTAGTGTTAGATGAACCTACCGCTAATTTAGATCCTGTGAGTGCAGTCGCTATACTTGATATAATCGAAAATTTACGAGTCCAGAAGAAAATAACTGTAATAATCGTTGAACATCGACTTGATTTAGTACTTCAAAGTGCTACTCGATTTCTTATTATACATGATGGGGCGCTTGTATTTGACGATAAACCTGAGAAGTTAATAGCGAAAAATATTACACCAGATGAGATATATGGAGTTCAAATACCTTCGTTAGTTCGGTTATTTATGCAATTGATTAACGAAGGGATTCCTATTAAACAAATTCCGTTTAATGTACCACAGGCTGCATCAGTTATTTTGAAAGAACTGGGGTTAATTAGGAGTTCATCAGAATGAGTATTGTAGTTGAAAATATCGAATATACATATCCCACTGGTGTCACAGCGCTAAATGATGTTTCTCTTAAAATAAATAAGGGGACTTACATCGCAATTATGGGTGCAAACGGTGCTGGAAAAACGACATTAATAAAACATTTTAATGGATTACTAAAACCTACTAAAGGGAAGGTTCTTGTAAATGAAATAGAAACAACAACACGTTCTGTTGCTGAAATGGCGAAAATTGTAGGATTCGTTTTTCAGAATCCAGATCATCAACTATTTTTAACAACAGTAGAAGAAGAAATTAAATTTGGTCCAACAAATTTTGATATTCCAGAAGATCAGATTCAAAAGGATATGGAAAGAGTTTTAATGTTTTTAAATCTTAAAAACATTCTCAAACGCTCACCATTTTCTTTAAGTGAAGGAGAAAGAAAAAGAGTAGCATTAGCCTCAGTACTTGTAATGAATCCTGAAATTCTCATCCTTGATGAACCAACAATGGGGCAAGATGCAATACAAAAAAGAAATATTGCAAAAATAATATCAGAGTTAAACCAACAAGGACGAACAATTGCTATAGTAACTCATGATGTTGAATTTGTAGCAGAATACCAACCTCGCGTTATTTTGATGGGCGAAGGCCGCATAATCGCAGATGGGGAGGCTAAAGATGTATTGACAAACTTAGAAGCAATGGCTCGAACAAAACTTCGCCCACCACAAATTACAGCATTAGCCTGGGAAATCGCAAAACAAGAAGAATCCTTTCCGAAGGATCTAATTTCAATTACTGAAATGAAAACAAAATTGTTGGGACTCGGGCGGTAGTCGTTTTGGTTCCCGGTAAGAGCAGAATATTATAGCATTGAAAGAGATTATATATTTGTTCTAAGAACCAGCTTTGAGTGAACATTTTCCTTTTAAATATGTCCCCCTTACTCAATAAAATAGAGTGTGACTCTTGGCGATTGGTGGAGGAATTTGAGGGTTTTTTGTTCTTGAATAAACTGAATCAATTCTACCAACGGCTTTAGAGAGCGATGACTTATGCCGGTTTTCTCAACGATCTCTTTGGTGCGAATAAATGGATTTGACCCATTTTCATCAAGCGTGTCAAAAAGTATTTTTACGATCTCAAGCAATGAGCGTTTCATATTCAATTTCCCGAATAGTTATATAGACTATACTGTTTAAAAGCATTGCCCAAATATCATGAATATAATACAAAAGATCGTTTGTGATTTATACACCTTAATAAGCATCAAAAATATATAAACCAGAAGTTACATATATAATATTGTATAATAATTTTCTGATAACGCCAAAAAAAGACGTTAGGGGAAGATAAGGAAGAAACACAATGATGCAAACGGTTAAATTTCGAATCTATCCCGACAAAAAACAGGAATACACACTGCATGAGATCTTCACTATCTATAACCGAGTGAAAAGGATTGGATATAACCTGCCGTTTCATAGCGAGGACCACATGAAAGAACGATTTGGTGAAGTAACAACTATCCAGCAGTGTTTGATGAGTCTATGCCATAACAACCCTTATGTCAATACCATCCTGATCGATAACAAGCGGAAACTGGATGCACAAAAAACATGGTTAGAAAAAAGAAGGAAGCGCATGACACAGCAGTTACAGGTCATTACTAAGAAAATTAATGGAATAAATGAGAAAAATATAAACGACAGACGATTGAAGGGTTTATACGCCCGTAGATCCTCAATAATAACTAAATTAAACGGTTTACAAATCAAACCAGTGGTTTTCGGTACTAAGAAATTATTCAGAGATCGAATACGCGGTAACATAAGTAGAGACGAGTTCAAGATACAAAGGGACGCATCTTTCAGTTGTATTGGAACGAAACAACAAGGATTGAAAAACCTAAACATCAAGGTATTAGCTGATAAGACAGTCAGGATAAGGACATTTTCCAAACAAAGGGGACGTAAATGGCTCATCGTTACTATGTCTGTAAACAATGCACAGGAACAATGGTATCAACAAGTTCTTAATGCCGATAAATACTCGGTGACCGTGAAGAGGAAACTTTTAGATGGGGAGGTGCGTTACTTTGCACATGTTTTTTACGAGATTCCAGAACTCGCACCACATTACAAGTACGAACATGGCGCAATCGGATTGGACTTCAATTATAATTTTGGTACCTTAACCAATATAGATCAGAATGGTAAATTTCTCTCTTATCACAGCATATTTTTTGAAAACCTTCACACTTATAGAAAAGATAAACGTAATGATTATATCTCTTATAAAATGGATAAAGTTGTCAATTATTGCATTAATATCGGCAAAGGCATTGTGGTTGAAGATTTACAGTTCGATCAAAAATTTTCCTATAATAAGAAATGCAACCGAAAATTGAGCAATTTGAAAACCACCGCCTTACAACTACTGGAGCGGAAATGTAAGAAACGCGGTGTGTCCTTTAGAAAGGTGTTTTCAGGATATACATCAATAATCGGTAGGTATAAATATTCAGGATTACATAATTTGTCAGTCCATCACTTAGCGAGTTATGTAATAGCTCGAAGAGGTCTTGGATTTAAGGAAGGAATTCTTGCTGTTTACAATTGGGTACTCTCACAAGTTGAGGAGTATATAGAGCCTCATTTGAAAAAGGGTAGTCCTTACCGTAAATGGTCAATGATCCATGACATCTTCAAGCGTAGTGGGATAACCTCCTTCAAGATTGCTGAAATACTGAAACAAACAGTAGTAATGAAGCATATGTTGGACTCGGTGACGAGGGCACAGCCTGTTGACCTTAGGGCTGGTTCTTCTGTTCTTAAGGATAGGAGAATTGAGGATTATCATAAACTATGGACTTTGAGCACTGAAGCAGTAGTTTTATAAATAATTGTAAGGTCGGGACTCGGATAACCATGATGCTTTCACCTCTATCCGCATTTGAGTTTAAAAGAAAAGATACGTTTATTCATCATCTTGATCCTAGAACTTTGTTATATTTCGTTGTTCTTACATCAATTATCATCTTGCAATTTCAACAACTAGTTCCAGTTGTTATCATTTTTTTTGCACTTATTCCCCTTCTATTTGTAGCAAGAATTATCCATGAGTGGCTCGTTTCCTTAAAAGGATTTATAATCCTTATACTCATCATTTTCATTATAAACGTGTTTTTTGGCTCATCAAATAACCCTCACCCCACCACATTTGCCTTAAGTATGGTCGTACGTCTTCTTGCTTTAGTGACTGCTTTTGCAATATTTTTCCAAACAGTACATCCTGATGATCTAGGACAAGCTCTTGTGGAATTAGGACTGCCTTACGAGTTTTCTTGGGCTATAACCACGGCATATCGCTATGTTCCTACATTAGCACGGGAAGCACAGCAAATAATTGA
>JAEORY010000144.1 GCA_016840645.1 Candidatus Borrarchaeota archaeon
GCGTTAAAACTTTACTGAAATCGCTGTTTGTAGGCCCTGTCGGTCGGGTTGCAAACAGTTAAATTTAATAGATTGACTAAACATGTAGGACCAAAGGCAGAGGATTTGCGGACGCGGGTTCAACTCCCGCCGCCTCCACCAATATAATCAATGACTTACAAGGATGTAAGTCAATTTTGGGAATAAAATGGGAACATTTTTATTTTTTCCTCATTCAATACTACTTCCCGCAATTAGCTAGCTTGTAACGCTTAAGAGATAATAGTCAAAAAATTCTCCTAATTTGTTTTCTACACAATTTTTCTTCCAATAAATTTAGCTATCATCTCCACTAAACTTCGCTCATGTGATGTAACCGTATTCTTGAAACATCCCAGATCTTACTCCCGCTGGGCCATTAAAGTTCAGATTTAAGAATATCTTTAGCCAGCTCGAAATCATTATTTTTTGAATACAAAAACCGTGATGATTGGCTTACTTGTAATGAGTTATGAAATTCTACATTTTCAGGCTTTAATAATCTCGTATTTTTGTTGTTTGTATCGTTAAGGAATTGTTGAATCTCGGTCATGTCAACTGGAAACTCCTTACCAAAAAGCATCCTCATAGATTGATCTTTTATTTTATGCCTTATCTCACTTACTACTTTATTACATAAAAATATTAAACAAAGCCGAGGTGTAATTGGAAAGTGAATTTCTATCCCTCTAAGTCCGATTCCCAGATTACCTCTTCCTGGACGAGGATAGTAATTGTGCATAACTACCGGGTGATCAGATATATAGAAATTCTCACCTTTAGGGCTTTTTATCAAAGCCAATTCCTTTTCATTTAATTCCTTGGCCAAATCACCCGGAATTGTTCTAAGGATATCTATTGAAGACTTTTTAATTTCATCCTCAGTTTGTTCTTGGAAATTTTCAATGTCTTTATTTGGGTCTATACCCGACTCTCTTGCCCAACCAGCTATTTCTTTGTTAAACACTGCCAGAAATTCTCTGACATTATTCGTTCTACTCATTTGAATTGTTGTGAACAAAGATAACAAGCCCTTTTCAAAATCATTTACATCTTTAATGCTTTCATCTGAAATAATCTTGCTAATTATTGGCGCACATTCACTTTCGATTACAGCTAATTTAGATTCTGTATCTATTTCATAATTCGCCTCTTCATCATTGTAAAAATGATTTTCATGCGCCACATCAACCACATTTGATGCAAACGTTTTTAATTTCCTCTTGTCAAAAACATAAATTCTTCCCTTTTTTCCAACACTGAAGTTCCTGAGAAGGAACTGTGGAACATAATGATGTTTTTTGGGGTTGTTTGATTTCAATTCATTTGCCTAGAGGAAAAAGCATATTGGATAAATTCTCCGACTCATGAATCACTCTTGATTAGATTCCCTGATTAATTCATCAAAATAGCTTTGAATCTCAGTAATTATGACCGTCTCATCTTCTTCAAGTAGACCAAGCAGACCAGGATCAGTTAATGGATAATCCGTACTAAGGAGCCTTTTCTTGGGAAAATCCAATGAAGTTCCTGGTCTATAGATTCTGTATGCTTCAATCAGGTCTTCGTATGAAAACTGTTCCAATTCCAACATAGTTTTCATATCAAAATTATCACGAATGGCATGCCTATCAGCAAGCACGAGTGATTTGGTGACAAATAGCGTATTCAGTGACGCTAATCGTAACTTTTCATGCCACTGCTTCCCTGGATCTTCCGCCAGTTTTTCTCGTCCATTATCCTTCTGTAATGCAAAAAATGTCAGTTTCACACCATCAACTGACCAGTCCTGCTGATAATCTTCGATATCAATCCCTTCATTGATTGCCTCATGACGTGCAGCTAGAGGAAGAATATCTACAATCTCGCTACCTTCATTGGAAAGGCGATCCAGAAGATCCGAAATTTTATCTTTAGGCAGTGCCCTCTGAGCAGTCGCAAAATCCAGATCCTCACTAAGACGATGCTCCAAATAAATCGAAAGAGCAGTACCACCAACGAGGAGAAATTGGTCTAGAAGAGATTCACCAGAAATCCGTTTCGCTAGTGCTTCTGTGGCAGGCTTCACGAAGTCACAAGTTTCCGAAGCATTTTCTTGGTCACAGGAACTATTGACTCAGGTACTTCATTTCGATCTTGTAGCTGCTTCCAGGTAGACAAGATCATATCCATTCCAAAATGATCTTTTAGTTTTTGTAAGTCTTCAAATACAGGATCGGCAAGCACACGAGCAATGACACGTATGAGAGGTAATTGGTCTCCTGATGACCAGAAACGTCCTTTTGAAAGGCCAAGCGAATGGGGATTCACTTTTCTTTCGTTAGATTTAGGCCTAACAACCAACTCTAACCCCATGCTCTCTAGCATTTCCATGACTTTCCCAATTTGGGCTGTTTCCTTCCCACTCTCGACTTCACCAATAAATCGAGTAGCAAGTTTTGTGTAGGCGTGAAGATCCGATTGACGCAAACCAAGTTCGGAGCGAGTTTCTTTAGCAAATTTACCTAATTCTGCTGGATTGTGAGCAATAGCTTCCATCTAACTACCCTCCAAAAGACTTTCTAGATGATAGAAATATAGCAAAAATATGCACGTTCGGGAATATTAAGTAGCTTAAAAGAATCTACTAGAAATTTAACTTATTGATTTTTTGAAACTTTTTAATACCTTGTCATTTAGAATTAATAGGAATTTCGAAAACAAAAGTGAAATCTACAAAGACCTAAGTTTCTTGTTCGTTCTCCTCAGGAGGGAGCAAGGAATTTATCCAAAAATGAGGAGGAACTGGCAATCGATAATGATGACATGCAATGAGAAAAAATATCCAATATCCAGTTTTAATTGGCGTAAGTTGTTCGAATATTTCATCCTTTTCAACAGCCTCTGCAATCACATTGATTAAAAGCTCGCCTCCATCCGTTAAAGGCAATTCTGTTAATGCTTTTCCGTGAAGATCATGACCGATAAACATCTTTTCTTCAGAATTTACGTTTGGTCTCCAAAGCTGAAAAGTACAATGCTCTAATTTCTCACGGGCAACCTTTATCAAACCATCTACTGCATCTGCCTGACCTAATGCATGAAGCCATGCTGTTATTAAAGGTAAAATGGTGCTTCCAGCCGTAGCATCTTGAAAATACTCATCTGAGCGATCAACCGGGTGATCTGCTAATTCACGATAATCTGAGGAAGAAGAAATGTAATGATTTCTGGTGTTAATGGTGAAATTAAAGCGCCCTGCCATTTCGTTCAGCCAGAAAATCAACTCACTAGTGTCCAAGCCACTAACAAGCCATAATTGTAAAAATAAAGTGATATCTGCTCTTTGATGATCTGCGATGGGTAACATTAGTGTTGGGTTATTTCTAATCATTTTGAATCCAGACCCAGCAAACATCATTATTACTTTTTGAATAGACTCACTATTTTGGTTCCCTGTTCTTTCCCTGATCCAGTGTAGCCACAGTCCTGCTAAAGCTATCCTTCCAAGAACATCAAACAATGAAAGATTAATATCGAGAGAATGCTGCGTATTCATCGATAACGACAAGCCATGAGGAATATCAACAAAAGGAATAATTTTCTTTTCAAGAAACTCATTCAAGATGTTGACATGAAGGTCAATCAGTTGAGTGAGAGCCCGAGTCATAGAAACTGCATTTTTTGTTTTTTTATCAATAAATGGCTTTTGTAGCTCCCAGGCATAAAGTAACGCAAGCTCACTTGCCTTATACGGACCTTCAAGATTATCGATATCACGAGCCCAAACATAAAGAATCCAAAGACAGATATTTAATTGCCTTGCTACTTGCAGCCTTGCTTTCTGAGATTTTTGAGCTAATTGAAATAAATCATTTAGCAATATTGAAAAATGCTTAAATGAGACTTCAGGCTCATCCAGCATGGCAACTGATTTTTGAAAATTACTACGTAGTTTTTTGGGTAAAATATCTTCTCTTAATATTCCCGAAAGAATTAGCTCAGAAATTTTATCTCCATTCCATTCATCAAAACTGATCTGATCATTTGTGTACTTCTTGGTATATCCCGTCAGAAGCTCTCTCACTTGCTCCTTAACATCACCACCAAAAGCAAGGCAAATAACTATTTTTAAATCTTTATAACGCTTTGGAATTCTATTTGGGATGTAGGCATCTAATATTTCATCCAATGATGATCTCATCGCCTGAGGGTTGCCATCCCAGTCTTGCCGAGTAAGGTCTCCTTGTTTCACAGAAAAAAGAAATACTTTTCTTTCTCCATCCTGGTCTATTCCTACAGCGGCAATATCTACCCCACGTTGTTGGGTACCTCTTTGGGGTCTAGAAAATACCGTGAATCCAAGTTCACTTAATAAATCGGGTAAAATTGCATCAAGTTCATCACGTTCTTTTAATGAAGCTAAGTAATCGCGTATGAGTATTTTCATTCCATTTTCTCTGCACGAAATATACGTAATGTATAGTCAAGGCCTATTGGATCAACAGTATCCAATCGAGGTAATTCATAAGAAACACTATGTGCCTTTAAATCTATTTCCATAGATTGAAAATTTCCATCTCCCGTTTTTATAAAGGACTGTGATTGTTCGCCATAAAGCATGACAGAGTGTTTAACCAGACTTAAAAAAACTGATTTATCACGAGCTTCTTTTGTCACTTTCTGCATTTGTTCTTGTTGACGAATATGCTGAATATATCGATGATTTTCGGATGGGGCTAATTCGGCGATATAAGGTACTTTTTTAAGGCCATTCAAATATTGTTTATATTTTAATAGAATGTTATCTATTCTTTTCTTGGCCGAATCGTTTGTTGATATTGATTTAAGATATTCAGTTACACTAGCGTAGTTAATCAAGAGGTGCTTGTTTAACAGTTCTTGGATATTTTCAGAGTTTTTTTTAACGCATATACGAAGAACCGATACCAATATTGAGGCAGCTGTTCTTGGTTTAAAGAAGAACCAACCGATAGCTTTACGACAAAGATATTGCTGTTCCTCACTTGACATGGGTATATGTTTTTTCTCAATGTCTAAAATTGGCCCTTCAATTTCGTCACTGTTCAACGCATTGTTTAAACCTTCACAGAGGGCTGGACTACCCAATAACAGCCATTTTACTACTACAAGGCTTAACCTTTCGGAAGAGCCACTCACGATTTCTCTAGCAACGCCATCTAATTCTGAAAAACTTATTTTATCCTCATTCAATGTAAACAGATCGGTGACAAAATTTATTACTTTTTCCTCATGCTTCAATTCAAGTAATGTTTTCAGGCCACGATCAAGCTCATTTATCGTACCTTTATTTTCAGGGTTTATATTAATGAGTGATTCTAATAGAAGATCAATCATATCTTCTGAAATCTGCTTCCCATTAGACCAAAGCATTCTTGCTGCTTGGTGCAACGTAAAGTCTCCAGCATCGCCAAGTAATTTATCCATCAACAAGCAAATCTCTTTATGCAATTGGCATGAAGAGTCAGCGATTATGACATCCAGAGCATTAAGCATGCTTCCATGAAGATCATCGTCACTCTTCAGTTCCACAACTTTATCAAATGTACTGAGCATTTCTTTGTATGAATTACAGCCTGCTTTTATTCTACCCAGAGCAGTTATTCCCCCCAAACATCTAGCATCTGTGTAATTCAAAACAAAACGTCGAGCTTCATCTGTGTCTTTTTTTGCTTCAAGTGCAAATGTAAGATGACGAATTGAAAGTTCATCTTCGCCGTGCGCTGATGAAATTATGAAATTTGAACGCTCTTCATCTCTTTCGCACCATTCCCGTAATGTAGCGTTAGGCTCATTAGCAGCACCATCATTACCACCACGCAATACAAGAGCTTCAATACATTCCATCATGCGAACTGGTGTTTCATCCAATTCTAGTAAAATTTTACTAAAGAATTGCGACGCAAGAAAAAAGCCAGTTCCTTGCAAATGTGGAATGCCATCAGGCATTGCAAGAAGTAGTAAATCGATTTTATTTGTATTGTGTAAGTCAGATAAATACTTTTGGATTTCAGCAATTTGTTCGTCTTGCATGTATCCAAACCTATCTGCCATTTTCTCAGGCAGGTCACCTGCTTTATAGATACTTATTAATTCTTCGGGAGTTATTTTTTCTTGCATGATTTATCTTTTTTCAAATCAATCACCTAGACCTTATAACATACTTTAACCAGGGTAGTAATAGTGTCTAAATTACTAAGTTCACATCTTTATTTTCAAAAACTCAAGTTTTGAGCCTTTACTCTTTATATTATCCTCAATAATGAACTCTATTCATGGATTAACGCCAAAAGGAAATAATAATAGGAAAAAGAAACTCAGACTTTGAAAAGCTATTCGAAGTCTTATATGAGATCACAGAAATGTTTTAGCCGGTTGGCGCTATAGTGAGCATAATTCTGGCTTTTTTAAGGGTTCAATCTTTTTTTGGGCATAGTCAATGGGTGACCCCACTACAACCCCAGCCATCTTAGTTTCACTCAATGAATCAATTACATGGCTATTTTACGGCCTTCCTTTAATGCTGGAATGGCTTTCGTGAATATTCGCCAGTAAATCGTATGAGGGTTTTATCAGCCATCACCAACCATGATTACATTTAGGTGGCTAAAAAAATGAATTACAACAAAATTAAAGTGTTGTTTGGACTTTGTCCTTCGTCAGAATATAAAGCTACCGCGAGATTCATTTAATTTTGTTGTAGTTTAATTTTTTATCATACAGAACAGGATTATGATGGCGTATTTCTTCGTCTGATGGAGCGTGACCATACTGTTTCTGAAATTCCTTTTTATACGACAACCACTCCAACCTTATTGCCTGCTTTTTTTCTTCAGCTTGAGACATAGGTTTGTCAACCTTTCGCGAACGTGTTCGCGCTAGACCGGAACAATTACCCAAGTGAGAGGGTGCCCTAAATCCATACCTTGGCTCAGGTGGAGTCTTGGTTAATGGTGTCAGCTCCGCTTTTCGTAGCGATTTGACTGCCGCTTGTTTAGCATCATTGTATTTTGGATGATAAAACCATTGTTTGTTTCGGATATCATCTGTTAAATACTGCCGTAAAGCCTCTGTAAAGGAGCCGCTGTTACTATGCCCATAAAGCAGCGCGTATGAATCGCTCAATGAAAGATCCAATACACCATATTGATGGCCTTTAATTAATTTAAGGTCTTCTGGTACCTGTCGATTAGCATGTGAAAGATAAATAATCAGAGAAAACCCTGAAATAGAGGCCACTACATCAACACTAATACCTTCAAATTCAGTCTCAATATCCACGTTATCAAAAGTAATTTGTTTTTCAGTAGTAACAATAAATTCTTTATCTATTGGCAGGAAACCAGGCTCATGACGTCCAACAGTGCTTCGGTATTCTGGAGTCTTTATAGATCGAATGCTTGAAAACAATTGCTTTGCCATCATTCTGACAGAAACATAAAATGAATAGTCACATTCCTCTTCGGTTTTACCGTAGACAGCTCTGCTTGCGTGTGCAAAATGCCACTGGTTTACATTACCCTGCCTGGCAATGAGAGGCGTTCCACATGAAGGACAAATACAACCACATTTTTTTCCGCCTGGCACC
The DNA here is from genome assembly GCA_016840645.1 of Candidatus Borrarchaeota archaeon. The sequence goes on from JAEORY010000144.1 coordinate 7,628, forward strand.
TCGGTGATATCAAGAAACTCGCCGGTATCCTGATGCAAGCCAAAAGGAATGAGAGAAAAGTTCAATGCTATTTTTTCCTACAACTCTGTTAACAACCCTTGTTAAAGGAAATAATAACAATTTAACGACCACGTACAAAAACAACCAATACAACCGAATTATGCGTGTTTAAAAATTATTCATCAGTCATCTAGACAAGATGCGTGGTGACATGGACCTGGTGAAACGGTTCTCATTCTTTTGTCCGTTTCTTGCTGATTCTGTTGAAAAACTCCCTGATATTTTCCCTTGATATGAGATAATTCGGGTAAGCCAACGTAGTAAAGGTGCTTGCCTATGATGGGGCAACTTCCTCAACAGCAGAATGAGTTATTTTATGATTTCTGCCTTGATAAACATATCCCACAAGACCATCTTCTCCGACAGATGGATCAGTTTCTCGACTTCGAACCCTTTAAAGAACATCTCAAGCCACACTACAGTCATACTGGAAGACCTTCCATTGATCCTGAATTGATGATCAGGATGTTATTGGTTGGCTATTGCTATGGTATACGTTCAGAACGCCGACTGTGTGAAGAAGTTAATTTTAACCTGGCTTATCGCTGGTTTTGTAAATTGGGACTGGAAGATGATATTCCCGATCATTCTTCCTTTTCCAAGAACCGGCATGGGCGTTTTCGTGAGTCAGATGTACTCAGGCTGGTCTTTGATTCGGTTATTCGTCGTTGCAGTGAAGAAGATCTTATTAAAGGTGAAGGCTTTGCCACTGATGCCAGTTATATAAAAGCAGATGCCTCAAGACAGCGAATGGAAAATAGTCCTGTTAACTGGAATTGTATGGCTGCCCCATCAAGAGCCGTAAGAGAATATATTGAAGCACTGGACAATGATCCTACTTTGAGGCGAACTCAAAAGCGAGTCTCGGTGACTGATCCTATGGCTCAATGGTCTGGTGAAAAAGGACCAGGACAATTCTATTACTGTACAAGCTATTTAATAGATATTGATCACAACATCATTCTCGATGTTGAACCGACACCCGCTCATCGGACGATGGAAGTAGCCAGCACCAGAAAGATGATTGATCGTGTTGAACAAAAGCATCACATCAAACCCAAACGCCTTCTGGCAGA
>JAEORY010000145.1 GCA_016840645.1 Candidatus Borrarchaeota archaeon
AGTGACATCGTAGATCTCAGCGGTTTGCCAGTGAAATTCTGGGGCGTTCCCAAAATAATGTGAATCCGATCCAACAAATTCACCATTGACATAAAGCCAGTAATCATCATCAGCTGTGACTCTTAGAAGTGCTGAAGTAGGATTTTTTGTAAGGTAGAAACTTTTTCTAAAGTATACAAAAACATCATCGCCACCAGCACTTGCGGACCAGATCCATTGGGCTCTCGTGTTCTCCATATTTTGAATATCTGAGGGACTAACCTTGTGTTTATGTGGAGCGTCAACATCCCACCAGAAGGTATCATCATAATTTACTTCAGTCCAATCAGTAGAGTTGGGAGGAACTGCAGAATAGGCTTTCCAACTCCAATCTGTAGTAATTGATACATTTTCGGCAAAAACAGGTTGAATAGCTGCTAAACTGTATAGGACAATAATAAGGGCGATGATTAATGACCCCCATATCCTTTTCTTCATAATCTTTCCTCTGTCCATTACTCAGATATATCTCTAACGTTCGGTTTTATACCATTCTTGTTTGCCTTGTATAAGAGAGATAATAGTTCCGATTGTTATTATAGTATAGACTGGAACCATAAACGGGAAAGCAAGTCCTACAAATGCTGTTTTCCATTTATCAAGGCCATAAACGTACAACCAACTGCAACAAAGCGGTACTGCTAGGAGTACACACCAAATAAAGTAATTAAGGGGATATACCCACAGACCCAGGCCTGGCCATGAAAACAATTTTTCAAAGGTTAATAAAAGTATCACTAATAGAAATGCAGGATAAAATATGATTGGAAATAGCATATAAGTAGCATACGCTAATTTTCTGGTTCTTGAAATGCCAACTTGAGAAAAAAGCGTTTTGAAATGCGTTTTAGCTACTTGAATTGCCCCAGTTGCCCATCTAATTCTTTGTTTTATAAAGGCTTTCAGACTTTTCGGTTTATCTTCTGGAACAAAGATATTTGTATATTTAATTTTATTATCGCCTAATATTAGTCGTGTAGAGAGTTCTAAATCCTCTGAAAGGTAATCTTTCCAGCCAAAATCTAGAATTATATCCGCCTTGAACAAGGCAGACCGTCCAATAAAGTCAGCACCCTCTAAATGACTCCAGAGATAACGTAAAAAACAGCCCCAACTTTCATCAATAGACGCAAACGTCTCTACAAAGCGGTTGGAACTCGTAGGTACGGGGATAGCTTGTACTCCAATCAAATCATCATCAAGTTCTGCAAGCATTCGATCTACAAAATCAATGGGAGGCAAACAATCTGCATCCAGAAAAAGGATATAATTGCCTTCAATGTGTTTCATGGCATCTCTCAGCGCAGATGCTTTTCCTCCTCGTTCCTTTCGTATCAAAAGTACATCCAATTGTTCGCGAAAACTTTCTGCAATTTCATGTGTTTTATCGCTTCCGATGTCACAAACATAAATGATTTTACAACGAGCGTTATTGTAATCATTAAGTCGAAGTGAGGATAAAATACTTCTTTCAATCAAACGTTCTTCATTATAAGCTGTCACAACAATTGAAACATCGAATTTTTGAGAAGTTGAATTTAAAGAGGGGCACACATCTTAAGCCTCAATTTTCATAATACAACAATTATCTTAAGCTTTTGTCTTTAAATCCATGATACTAAAAAAATGAAATCCGTTCAAACGTTGTGAAATTGTCTCAGATATTAGAGCCTTTATGTTTCGGTGTTTTTAGTTTGAAAACATAGTCTGCCGTATTTTGGAGTGCTATACTAAAACCAGGATCGAAGCCAATTGCTACTGTCTCTAACCCTTGTTCCTTTGCTTTGCGTAGCATAATTGCTGCACGTGCATGTCGTGATGCGATAATGAGTGTTTTAACATTTGATTCATTTAATATAATCATTGTCTCCATTGCCATTGCTACATGGATATCTCCAAGGGCCACCACAGGATTAAATCCGCTGTTTGAAATTGCTTGCAATAACTTCTCTGGGGCATGTCTATTAAGAAAAACCTTTGCTACTTGGATCTTACCTAATTCCCTTGCCGCATCCTCAATATATTCTAAACGGACTTGATCTCCAGCAACTCGGCGTAAGATATTTGGTCCATCGATAAGTAGCGCAATCGGCTTTCCCCCTCTCTTGAATATTTTTTTAATGATCTTCCACTTGGACGGTTGATCTTCCATTTCGAATTACCCACCAGAAATAAGAGCATAGTTAAACAAAATAGTTACAAATTGATAGTCTTTTTGATTTGTCTAATAAATGGCGTTAAATATTTAGATTTTTCGGAGAACTTGTCAATCGTCAACTACTACACTATTATAGTGAATCTGACAAATATTTAGAATTATAAATGTTTTCATATCTATCAATAGGACTATTTATAGAAACCATAGAAGAGAATAACGTTTCATATAAGAATTTAAGAGAAATTAAATCTTATTTTGGCTATATTCCCTTCCAAAACCCATCAGTTTGAGATATCGGTTCGTTTTCTTTCACATTATGATAAACGACTAATTAAGCCTGATAAGAGTATCATTAAGAAACAATGGGGTGACATCTATCCCCATTTCTTTGTATAAAACATCTGGAACGCTAATATCAGCGAGATATAGTGACCCCACAACTTGTTTCACATCTGGCTTCACAAGACCCGTCTTTGGTAACGCCAAGGTCATTGTAGCGGTGGCTTGAACACATGGGTTGTAGATTTCTCCTGTTGTAGCATCCAGCCCAGAAGGAACATCTAATGCAAGTATTGGAATGGATAATGAATTTATTCTGTCAATCATTTTTGCGGTCCATCCGCGTGGATTACCAGCAAGGCTATATCCTATCACAGCATCAAGAATTAAATCCCCTTTATTATTTGATAGGGATTTCAATGCAGCTTCAGCGATTTTCTTTTCAAGAAGAAGTTACTTGAGAATGTTCCATTGCAACTCAGGAATACCACTAAGTTCTTCTGTTTGAAGTAATACTGTTATCTGAGCACCCCAATTGTAGAGGTGCCTTGCCGCCACCAAAACTCCGCCCCCATTGTTACCTTTACCTGCAACAACTATTATTTGTTTTCCGGAGACAGATCCATCCAAAAACCTTCGTGCAAGTTCTGCCAGATTCCTTCCAGCATTTTCCATCATCTGGAGAAGTTGAATGCCATATTTTTCGATCATCAATCGATCAACTTCACGCATTTCAGCAGTATTAACGACGGGAATTCGTAAATCCGCTACAGAAATATAATCCACTATGTCTCACCCACTAAACTTCGAGCTAAAGCAGCTGCACCAATGCCACCTGCGTCACCACCCAAAGCAGCTTTAACTACTTTAAGTCGCTCAACAGACGCCTCAAGTGCATTTTTACGAACAATCTGCTCCACAACTTCGATCAATTCCGGAATGCCCTCGATAATGCCCCCACCCAGAATTAAAAGACAAGGATTAAAAGTATTAACAATTCCCACAACCCCAGAACCAAGATAATAGCCTGTTTCGTTCACTAAACGTCGGGATAAAGGATCACCATCATCAAAAGCTTGTCTTACGTGAACTGCAGTTATATTTTCAATACTACCCGCATGTTCAATCAATATCTGACCTGCTGGTGAATCCTTTCTAACTGCTTCCTGGGCTCGTTCAGCAATGGCCCATCCGCCTGCATAGGCTTCCAGACAACCATAATTAGAGCAATGACATTTTCTCCCATCTACAATAATAGTTGTATGACCCAATTCTCCCGCAGTTCCTATACAGCCTTCTAACACCTGTCCACTACTGACGACTGCTCCGCCGATACCTGTACCAACGAAGAGAACAACCAAATCATTCACTCCTTTGCCAGCACCATGATACCACTCTCCCCACATTGCAGCACGCACATCATTTGTAACCACAACAGGGATTCTCAGTTCCTTCTCAAGTTCTTCACGAAGTGGAACGTCTCGCCAACCTAGATTGGGACCGTATCTAACTAGGCCTTTTGATGTTTCTACTTGTCCCGCCACACCAATACCTAATGCTAATCCTTTATGCTCGGCAAAAGCCACACAATCCGTTACGCATGAAACAATATCAGCAATAACTCCTTCTGCGCCTTTTTCTGGATTTGTAGGATGCCGTTCTCTAGATAAAACAAAACCGGTAGCATCTACCAGTACCGTTTCAATTTTAGTTGCTCCTAGGTCTACACCATAAGTAAAAGGTTTTCTTAAATTACGAGTTATTTTTATCACTCCTCCGCAAGAAATCCCCTCAACTTGTTGTGGGGATGAATTGCGTTACTTGTTTCACTTTCACGATACTCTGTAACCTTTAAGTACTGTTTCACATAGATCATACGTAGAATCGAGCTGATGTAACACTCGCTGGTTTTCAAATTAACATCACGTTCAGGGCAGGAAATGCCCGTAGAGCCTGTTTGACATGTCCCGTTGGGGAATGAGTGATTCAGGAAGCCATACAACTTGTTGAATAGTAGTTCACTACCCTCCGTAACCACTTTCCTCTGAGAGAGTTTGAGCGCTTCATAAGCTCATGGATTGTTCTGGTATGATACACCATGGCATTGTAATAATACCTTATAGTATGGAGGCTCTGGTTTTTTAAGATAACGGATTAGGTATGTGTTAAAAAACTCCTAAGGGTTGAAAAAGTTAAATGAAATGCAAACTTAGTCTGATGGGAGAATTAAAAAATGTTTTATTCTTTGGCCATACCATAAAACGAAATTGATAATGAAAGCAAAGAAGTCGATGATTAAAAGGTGGAAACTGTTACAATAGTCTATTCAGTGTTTTCATCGCTTTCTTTCTTCTCTTCCTCTTCTTCAATTTCGACAACTAGTTCTACGGCTTTCGGTGTCGGCTTAACTCTGGTTTTACCATCTACAGTCTCCATCAACACTAGTCCTTCTGTCTCAAGCTCCATAGATAACCTTCGTACAAGGGCAGGCGGTTCACCAATAGCTAACCTAATTTCATCAAGCCCAAGACCGCCCCCGCCTTTAATCTCCTCGAGCATGAACAATATTTTATACTTCGGATCGGATTCCAAACGTTCCCTAAAGAGCGTCGCTCTCTGATTTAATGCCTCAAATCTAACTTTAATTCTTTCATAATCTTTCTCATAGCCTTCGTTAAGTTCTTGGTAATGTCTACTTTCATTTCGTAGACGTTCAACCTCGTTCTGAAGATTCGAGATCAGGCTACGAGGCGCTGATAACTCGTCTTCTAATTGAACAATTTTTGAACGTTCATTGGATAATATTTCAGAGAGTTCACTGTACGAACGTAGTTGTTCTTCAACTTTATCATTTAAGGTTTCTATGCGCGATTCCTTGTCATTAAGCTCGCTAGTTAGAGTATTTATTTCATTTTCAATCTTTGAAATCTTTGAGTTTAATTCAAATACAGCGTCATCTTTTTCCCTTAATTGTTCATGAGATTCTGCTATTTTCTGATTTTCTTGTAGAAGTATTGTTTTATACTTTGCAATTGAGGTTTCATATTGCTCTTTTAGATAACTACTTTGTTTTTTCTGTTCCTCTAATTCTTCGTTTTGTTTCTCGGTTTGAGATGTCAGGTCTTGAATCTGCGTCTCTTTTTCATTGATATTTGAAGCATATTCTCGAAGATTTTCTTGAAGAGACCCAGTTTCTCCTTCTAAACGGAAAATCTCGCCCCTCAGACGCTCAAGCTCTGCGTTTAAATCGATTACTTGAATTTCTAAGTTTCTATTCATTTCTTTTTGTGATCGATTCTCGTCTTCAAATTCTTTGAGCTGTGATGTTAAAGCTTCTATCTTTTCTGAATTTGATGCAATCTGAGTATCACTTGTGTGTAATTGAGAGTTTAGATCATTGATATGTGATTCTTTTGCAGTTAACTCGTTATCTTTTTCTTGTAGAATGCTTTGTAGACTTTCTAACTCTTCTTCTTTACCAGATAAGACCGTTTGAAGTTCATCAACATTGCTTACATGACCCATCATTTGATTTCCGAGGTCTTCGATAGTACCCTCATATTCTTCCTTTGATTTTTCAAGTTCGCGTGTCAATTCATCAATTTTTTCTTGTTTCTCGTTGATTTCTTCAATTTTTGAATAATAATTTTGTTCTACTTCTTCGATTTTTTTCTCCCGCTCACCAATAGTTGTTTCAAGTTCTTCTATTTTGCCAGCAGAGACCATCTCACCACTTTCGATTTGTTCAGCATATTGTTTATTTTCTGCTTCTAATTGCGTGAGTTTTTCGGCTTTTTCAGTCAAGTCTTTTATTATTTCTTCATTTTTCGAACGTTCTATTCTTATTAATTCATTTAGCTGTTCTATTTCCGCCTCTCTCTCTGCTAATGTGCCTTGTAATACTTCAGCCTTACCTGCCATCTCTTGAGCCATCAATGCTTGTGATTCAAATGATTCAATCTTTTGTATGATTTCATTAATGTCAGATTCTCCTAATTCTCCGCCGACTACGCGGACTAACTCTTCGATCACAGCTTTAATCCTTCTACTTGCATCAACGGAAATAGAAGTGTATGTTTTCTTAAAATAATCTAACATTGATTCATTAATTTCTCGAACGATATGATTAACATCTGAAACTTCATAATTTCTCTTTGTTACAGAAACAGAATTGAGACGCAACTCCTCTAGCATGTTTGACAGTTCTGTTTCAAGAGTCCCTTTTTGTTCTTGAAGATGACCAAGGAATTTGACGACAGAGGTTTTGATTATACTTTTTTCCGACACTCAGACACCCCTAATTTTCTTTTTTTAGAAGCGTAAATGATCACAAAGGTTGATAACATAATATAGATATTATATTTTTTACATATTTTGTAATGACATTCTCACTATTTATCATATACATCTGTTTCCTCGATTTTAAAAGCATAACAAAATGGATTATGGTAAAAAGACTATCACTTATATCGATGGAAATTACTCTAAATTCTCCACACTTACGTGCAATGACTGGGATTAATTGTCATCCAAAAATTAGTAGTTCAGATTCTTCCTATGTTGATGAATTATCAATTAAAACAAACAGTTTTTGCTCAATAGGTTTTTATTCTTAATTCCATCATATTTGAATGAAATAATAGGAGATGCAGAGAAATTGTCAAATGGAACAAATTCAAACGACATTTCAAATCAAATCCCACTCCCCTGTATCGAAAAACCTGCGATCCGAATCGACACGGGAATAAAATTATACGAACTAGATAATTACGTTGCCAGAATTGCTGCCATACTTGATCCAGTTGAGCACGGTCTTCTTGGTTTATCTCCCGAAGATTCCAAATACGACCCCATTGATCTCCCTCCAATTGATCTTGAAATCCTTCTTAAAGAGTATCTTAAGGTGGACGACATCACGCCCATCTTGAGTTTCACTCCCGACGACACTCCCTAAGATAACGTATCGCTAATCTATCAAGTTAACAAAAAACTCACAATGAGAGAATTAGAAGAGTTTTTGAGCTCATTCATGAACAAATTACGTACTGTGATCGCTCTTGACCTCAAAAAAGATGTCAGTCAATCGATCAGTCGCATTTCCATCTACGGATCACGGAAACGTGCCGAACAGGACGTGTTAGGGATTATAAATGATATTATCGACTTTACCAATAAGTATCCACTTGATGCTCCACTCCCCGCGATGATTGAAGCATATAGAGAAAAATAAGGCTGGGATAAAGATTATATCCTAACCGATTCCATTGTCATGAAACTTGAAGATCTAATAAAACATTTTAGAGTTTAAAATGACTTCTTCATCGCAGAATGAAGAGATAGAAAATATGAAGAAACATTCGATCTATAAAGATCTATAAAGATTCATAACGGAATTAATATAAAATCTTTCAGATATAAAGCACGATAGCATACCACACAACAAAGTTTACGGGGATAGGTTTTTGAAAAAAGAAACTTTGACCACTAACGTTTATTTTGGTGCGTTGAAAACCTCAATGACTGCTATTAATGCTGCTCTATATGTTGTCTTTGGCGGTTTCACAAATCTTGGCATTGTCGTCTATGGAGTAAGATTTTGGCCTGCAGTAATCGTTCCAGCCGTCTTTGCAGTGCTATTCGGACCTATGGTTGGGGGTGTTGGCGCGGCAATAGGAATTTTTCTTGCTGATGTAATTTACGGGCATGGGAATGCTTTATTAAGTTTGATTGTTGGCGTACCAGCTAACTTTATGGCTTTTTATATAATGGGCTATGTGCAAAGAAAATTTTCATGGAAAAAGTATTGCATCCTTGCTTTCGCTGGTTTGGCAGCAGGAAGCGTTTACATCGGAATTAGTTTATGGGCATTCACACAATTCTTCATCTCATACCTTGGCTCAAACTGGGGAATTGTTTTGGGACTTAGTGCTGCATTATGGACATTTGTCAGTGAGATACCCTTCCTGATTATAGTCGTTCCAATCGTAGTAAAAGCGTGCCATCAGGCATTTCCTGAACTTTTGTCAGGTAATTCCGATATTGAGGCCGGTTAGATAGATGAAAGCGAAGGCGTTTTCACCTGCAGGCATCAGTAGTTTTTTCCAAGCATGTCTATGGGACTCGAAAGGAGAACTTCTTAAAGATCCTGAACTAATTGGTTCAAGGGGTGGAGGAATTGTCATTGAGAAGGGAGTTATTACAGAACTAGAGGTAATTCCTTCACA
>JAEORY010000146.1 GCA_016840645.1 Candidatus Borrarchaeota archaeon
GAGGAAATGTAGACAGTTTTGTAACAAAATCACTGATTTTGGATGAGAGGACACCATTAGTTGTGATGGTAAAGTTTTTTCCGTTTGAAAGTAAAAACAAAGCTGCATCTTCGATATATGGGCTTAAAAAGGGCTCTCCTCCAACGATATTGTATGATGTAATGGTAGACCATTTCTTTACAAATTTAAAGAATTCTTCGCTTCGAATTTCCTTTTGGTATGCCTGAGGATCTTTTTCATATTTCTGCCAAATGTTGCACATCGAACAACGAGAATTACATTTATAGGTGATTGCGAATGCGCAACTTGTTGGCATTAGCAATTGTATTCTTCCCCTCCTACAATATTATACGATGTAACTGTAGTGAGGTATGTTTTATATAGAGGTGGAAAAGAGAGGAATTGAACTCCTCTTTTAGAGCATCTTATCGTCCTATGAGAAGTAGTTGACATAATAGTCCCTTGATCTATATTCTCTATCTTCGACGATTTTATTTATTTTGTGGTGTACCTGTTGAATTGACAGTTTTTTGAGACGTCTGTTTTCCAATTCACGTTTTTTAAATTCTAAGATTCCAAGTAAAAGAACGTCTTTGGCAATACCTTCGTGATAAGGGCTGCTGGAACTTATTTTGACGCCTTTAATAAAGTTTCCGAGTTTTAGAAAGTTTATGCATGAACTGAGAGCCAAAGTAGAAAGCGCTTGGAGTCCAGCCCAATAGCCTTTTGAACGTTTTATGCTAAAATTTATGTTGAATCGCCGTGCAATTTGCTGCAGTTGTCTAGCTAAGTCGGGATGAGAACATCCGATCTTCAGTTCAGGGTAGACACACCCATTCTTTCTACATACAGAAATACTTCCCTCAGTTGACGCCCAGATTCGTAGGGCAATTTGCTGTTCAGTTACTGACGCAGTTCTTAGATAGTCCAGATGGGGTTGTGGTTCCTTTAAATATTCTTCAGCAGTTTGTCCATGTGCTGGCGAAGCCTTTGCATTCCCTGCAAGGTTCATTACAGCTTTTGCGATTTCGTTTGTTGACTTTCTGTAATATTCGGTGCGTAAGCAACGTGTAAAGTAGATTGAGGGTAATTCGTTGTATTCGTAGTACATTGCATCAACAAAATAGTCATGTAAAACTTTATTGTTGCCATAGAAGCCGAGTTTATAGTACAGCCTGTATTGCTTCATACAGCCATCGCTCTGGAGGCACGGAATAATTACAGCGCGTTTCAAATCGACGCTGTCTTTATACCAGCCTTTGACTTCAGTAGTGAGTGGTGGGTGTATTTTAGGAACTTTAGTGTATTGGAAGAAGGTTGTAAGAAAGTTGTATAATTCACTGCAGGCGATTGTTTTCCAATTACGGCCACGAGACCTCGGTTTTACGTTTAATGTCTTTTTAATTTTGGAATGAATTTCGTCAGGGCAGCATTTAAGTAAAGTTATACGAGAACACTCATCGTCTTTGAGCGGCTTGAAATATTGTACGATATTACGGAGTCTCTCAAATTTTACTGGTAAGTTGTTTTTAGTGTTGATTTTTCCTTGATCAATCAGCGAATAAATGGTATCTTTGATGACGCCTAAGGTTTCAATGATTTTAACTAACGATTGTAAGGGTATTCTCTTCCAATTATTTTCCCATTTACACACTTGACTACGACTGACCCCGATGATTTTAGCTATATCCTTTTGTATGAGGCCGTTTTTTTTCCTTAAATTCTTAAGGAATTGTCCCGCCCCAGAAACATACAAACTAGGCACTTTCGCTAGATCAAGGTAACCCTGTTCGGTAAAGACGTCCTCTTTCAGTTCTACGTAGTATTTGCTGACCGTGGTTTCGTGCTGTAACGCTTTAAAGGTTATGGGTTCAGAGTACTCGACATTTTTCGATTTTTCTTTTATTTTTTGTATTTGGTTTTTAAGAGTGTTTTTGTGTGTTAGCACAGGACACTCAAACAGGTTCAATTGTTTTAAGACAACCATTTTTTTAACCATCTCATTTTTTTGATTTTTTTGTTTTTATGCGGTCCTGCTGACTGGAGAACACGGTAGATATTCACTTTTAAAGCCCAAAATACGCTCATCAAACACTGTTGGATAGTTTTTACTTCGCCAAATCTGTCAGCAATGTATTTCTCACCGTAAAACAGCAAGTTATAACCGATCCTTTTCACTCGGTTATAGATAGTGAAGATTTCATTTAGGGTGTATTCCTGTTTTTTGTCGGGATAGATTCTAAATTTTACTGTATGTATCATTGCGTTTCTTCCCTTTCTTCCCCTAAAATCTCTTTTTGGCGCTTTCAGAAAATTATTATACAATATTATACATGTAATTTCTGGTATATATAGTTTATGATATTTATAAAGGCGAAAAAAACTCAAATGCTCTTTTATAGTATATTCATGATAATTGGGAAATGCTTTTAAACAATATAGTCTATATAACTATTCAGGGAATGGAATATGAAACGGTCAATGCTTGATATCGTTAAAATACTTTTTGAAACTCTCGATGAAAATGGGTCAAATCCATTTATTCGCACCAAAGAGATCGTTGAGAAAACCGGCATAAGTCATCGTTCTCTAAAGCCGCTTGTCGAATTGATTCAGTTTATCCAAAAACAAAAACCCCTAAACTTTCTCCAACAATCGTCAAGAGTAACACTCTATTTTCTTGAGTGAGGAGGACGTTTCTTAAAAGGTTACAACCTACAAGGAGTAGGTTCTTAGAACATATGTCCAAATTGAACTCCCCAAACAACTTACTAAACAAACAGTACGGAAAATTCATTATAACAACGCTATAACAATTGAAGATTTATGGATGAAGCATCATAACATCTTCGTGGTCATAAAACGAACTATAAAAATAAAGTGGACAATGAGAGTGAATTTAAAGTTATAAAATTAGCATTATAACCCCTTTTTCTTCTTTTATAAGAAATTCTGCATAATATAATTCGTTTTACTTTCACTCATCTCTCAATAGTATTTAAGGTAAGAAACGTTCACATTACATACGCAAAGGTGATAGTATGGTTGAATTAGAGGAACTGCCCGGTGTAGGTCCCGCTACAGCAGCGAAATTGAAAGAAGCAGGATTCGCTTCTCTCGAAACATTAGCTGTCGCTTCACCCAAAGAACTGTCTACAACTGTGGATATTGGCGAAAGCACAGCCCAAAAGATAATACAATCGGCGCGAGAACAATTGGAGATCGGTTATTCCACCGCCTTGGAATTTTATGAGGTTCGCAAAGTTGTTGGGCGTATAACCACAGGTAGTGAACAATTGGACGCGGTACTAGGCGGCGGCATAGAAACTAATGGTATTACCGAATTCTACGGACCATTTCGATCGGGCAAGACACAAATTTGCCACGAACTATGTATAAAGACCCAACTTCCTCCTGAAAACGGAGGATTAGGCGGCGGAGCCTTGTATGTTGATACAGAGGGTACTTTCCGTCCGGAGCGCCTTGTTCAAATGATGGAAAAAGAAGATCTTGAGATTGATTCTGCATTACAAAATGTTGTCTATGCAAGGGCGTATAATAGTGATCATCAGATTTTGCTTATAGAAGAAGCCCCCAATATCATTCAGGAAAAAAACATTAAACTGGTTGTAGTTGATGCCCTGACCAGTTACTTCAGAAGCGAATACATTGGGCGCGGTACACTAGCAGAAAGACAGCAGAAACTTAATAAGCACTTGCATCAACTGCTTCGTCTTGCAGAAGTTCATCATTTAGCGGTAGTGGTGGCCAACCAGGTGATGGCTAGACCGGATATGTTCTTTGGTGACCCTACAGCCCCAGTCGGTGGACATATAGTTGCTCATGCCTGTACCACGCGCGTTTACCTACGTAAATCCAAGGGCGATCGCCGCGTTGCAAGAGTAGTCGATAGTCCCTGCCTTCCCGAAGCTGAAGCTGTATTTGTGATCAAGGAAGATGGTATTGGAGACCCCTGAAACTTAAAACAAAGCAATAAACATAAGATAATCTTACACAAATTTTTTCTTCTTTCTATTTAAAAACTGGAATTTTTATAGAAATAACCGCACCTTTGACCTTTATTGAATGTCTTTGGGATGATCCTTCATCTATGATCTTAGATATCTCTTTAACTATCTTGTTTACTTGTACGTTTTCTTGAGTTTCTTCCATAAGCTGTGGAACGAACAGTTCTATGTATACTTCTTTTTCAGTGGTGTTTACGCCAATTAATCTTGTATTTTCGATTTTTGAAAGCTGAAAAAGGATTTCTTTTATGATGGCTTCCTCCTTGTTGAGATGGATGTCTATGCAATCTTAACAAGCTAAGTTAAAAATGCTTCTTCGTGAAAATCTAACTCTACTATTAAGGAGATCATCCACAATCTAGAAAAGAAATGATTGTAATTAGTCCATCTAGAATCTATTAGCCAAAACATCATATTAAGTATTGAAAAAAACTTCGTGGAGTTTAAATGACAGATATCGCATTATTACTTCATTTTCATTATCCTACATACGGACCTGACGAAATCTTTTTCGAGATTTGTCAAAAGTGCTATGAAAGGCTGCTGTACTTAATTAGAGACTTAGAGCACAATTTTAGCCCAGTTAGAATCACCGCAAATATTACTGGTGCGTTATTAAAATGGTTTGAGAGGAAAAGAGATGATCTTTTCAGTCTGATAGGGGAATTAGTTGATTCCCAGGTTCTTGAATTGATGACTTCCCCCTTTCATCAGGCCCCTCCAATCTTTACACCAAATGGGCTTTTAAAAGAACAAATTTTTCATCATCTAAAAATGATCCGCGACTCCTTTGGGGTTACGCCAACAGGATTTTTTCCCCCAGAATTGATTTTTGCAAAAGATATTTTGTCCATATTATCAGAATTAAAACTTAGTTATACTATTGTGGATGGAGATCCCATCGCTTTTGACAAGCAAGATCTTGGGGGGATTTATAATTGTGAGTTCTACGGGACAGAAATGAAGCTTTTCCCGAGAAATCGGGACCTGAGTTACGCATTAAGTCATGGATGGCCTCGTGCCGAACAAATACTTGATAAGGTAACACACAAGAATCATCTTTCTCCTTTACTTATTGCACTTGATGCAGAAACCTTTGGATATTATCGTTCGGATGTCTATTTTTCATTACTATGGCATATTTTTGAAAAAGAATCACAAAGAACAGACATCTCTATTTGGCATGCAAATGACATTCTGAATAAATCCCCAGTCGTAGGATCATATTCCTTTGATGGTATCACAACATGGGCTGAAGACCTGAGTATTTTCTTTGCTGACAGCTTTTTTCACAAAATGTGGATTCGCAGAAATGCAGTATTGATGAGATATCAATGTGTTGAACTACTCTATTTTAAGTTAGAAAACTTATTAGAAAACTTCATTAAGCACAAAAAACCAATTTATAATGCTGATTCCTTGTTTCAGCAACTCATCGCTATAAAACTTAATCAAATAGATAAATACAGATGGCTGATTTATCGTCGTTTGTTAGATATTGGGCTTTTTCACAAAAAGTACTCTAACGCTCACACACGAGATGTATTTTACCAAGATTGTGAAAAGATTCTCTATGAGTTAGGATGGACAGAAAGACAACTGGATGATCTGTGGAAGTCTATACAATTAGATGCTTCATATGGACATAAAAAATGAAAAACGATCTTTTTGAGGCACATAAAGTGGTTCGTGGTGTCATTTATTCAGTTATTGACGAAACCATTGGACCTCAACCTATTTATTGGCATCCTGATGCTTTAGATGAAAACTTTGTTAACGATAAGGTCATTAAAATCATGACGATTTGTTTCATAGGTGTAGAAGAAAAAGGAAAAACATCTAGTGTGGAGGGTAAGTCTATTATTCCATTCCCTATGGAACAGTTTATTTCATTCGCTTATTATTTCTATATTGAAAATCCTGAGAAAAGAGGCGGTGTAGTTCCTGCCACTGTTTCAATTCTTGTCGAGAGGAGATATTTGTCACTTCTGTATGAAAAAGCATGGATATTTACACATCGAATTGTGCCTATCGTGAAAGCGATAAAGAAGGGGCATCCCTTTCAAGAACTTATTGATGATTTGTACAACTTCCTTGGATCAGAACTTGATGCTAAGCAAATCAGTCCACCACTGGATCAAAAAGAAAAAATGCTTATATACGAACTGACCTCTTTAAAACCTATCATTATCAGCACGCGCCTTGACCTTCTTACCAGTTATATACCTTATCTTCCTTCAAATATTGTTCAAAAGATTCTTCCACTTCTTACTGAGGGGGAATTGACAATTCGAGAAATCTCAAAAAGGACAGATTTATCCGTGACAGAAACTATTAATTCAATTGAATTTCTTAGAGAAAAGGGTCTAGTTGCATTAAAAACAGAAACTTAAAAGATTTATTCACGGAAGTTCACATCCGTCAATTTATTCCTTCTAATGTAGTATTAATCAATGATTTAGATAATTAAGAAGATCTAATCCGCAATACAACAGTTAGATCTTCAGATTCAAAAGATCATACTACATTTTTTGACACATTCTCGAAGCTTTTATTGTGATTACTGCGAAGAAAATCTTCATGGTGAGACATCCTTTTCCTAAAAGAATAGTTATACTTTTAGTTAGGTCTTGATTTAACTAAATCGAGATCTTTATTAAGGTATTTGCATATTGTATTGTACCAAAAAACATGTATCAAAGTGTATGTAAAATGAATGAATCCAAAAAATATACCGATAAAAAACTTGAAGAACTTAATAAAGGTCAAAAAATACTGATTGAGAATCAAAAAGCCTTGTTTGAGTCTATAAAACGTGTTACAGAGGTCATAAATGACATTCAAGATCATTTTGCAGAATTAGCTGAATTGACAGAAAAATTAGTTGTCCTTAAAGAAAAACGTGAGCCCGCTCACTATAATGCCAAAGATATGCCTGAAATGTATGTATAACTTTTTTTCCTCTTTTTTTGTCTTTTTTGTTAAACAAATTTGATGTAGATTATTTTTTATCAAGCACTTATCATACGTCTCTGAAGCCGAAAAAAACGTCGACAGATTTCAAAAAAAGAGAAGACTGCTGTTTAATTAAGCAGTCCTTTAATTTACGCTTCTGCCATTTTCAGAACTTGGCCAACTAACTTTTCAATGCCTGTAGCTACTTCGGATATACGTTGTCCTAACATATAGGCAGGTGTTGAGACAATTTTATTTTTCTCATCCACAACAATATCGGTCACAGGTTTGTCTACATGTTTAGCACCTATCGTCTCTAATGCGGCTGCTGTATCTTTATCAGTGCCAATCGTCAATGTCACACCTTCTCCAGACTTCGCGCCAATTGCTGGAGCAATGCAAATTAACCCTATTGGTTTTTTACCAAACATTTCCTTAAATAATCTGTCAACTTCTGGATTAACTTCCATTCCAGTTCCTTTGGTCGCAAAGTTTGACAGATTCTTAGCTGCTCCAAATCCACCTGGGAAAACTAATGCATCCAAATCTGCGCCCTTTACATCTTTCATATCTTTAACATTTCCACGTGCAATGCGTGCAGACTCTACTAACACATTTCTTGTTTCGCCCGTAGCTTCCTCCCCTGTTAAATGATTGACAACATGCATTTGAGGAATATTTGGTGCCATCATAACGATTTTGCAGCCAGCACGATCAAGTGCTAAAAGGGTAATTACTGCTTCATGGATTTCTGCGCCGTCGTATACACCGCACCCGGACAAAACTACACCTACTTTACACAAAACTCCACCTCCAAGAAAACTAGTATTCAAATGATATGTAACTGCAAATATATTAACTTTAGAAAAAAGTTTATGACGAGTAAGACGCGAAAAGGTGATATTTCTAACAGATAACAAACTTAGAGTTGATATCACGCGTGAAATGGTAAAGATCTTCATTGTGATCTATAAATCTCTTGAGTATTTGTAACAGTATTTGTAACACACCACCTCTGTAACGCCCTCCTCAAAATGTGATATGCCACATGGAACGGAACTATGCTACTCCGACCAGAAGTCTCGCTGGTGCATCTACTGCCCTTTTTGGAAAATTTAATGTACACACTATTTGAAAACTTGTAACAATCTATCATTGTTATATAATTCTTACATGAAAGAACATAGCAGAAGTGATCTTATGAAATTAACAACAACTGCATTTAAAGATGGCGAGCGAATTCCGGGAAAATATGGCTTCTGTGTGCTCACTCCTGAAGGTGTGCAGATGGGAGAAAACATTAACCCTGACTTTTCTTGGGATGTTCCCGCAGGAACAAAGTCCTTTGTACTAATCTGTCATGACCCTGATGTACCCTCAAAACCTGACAACGTGAATAAGGAAGGAGTAACCGTTTCAAAAGATCTCCCTCGCGTTGATTTCACGCATTGGGTTCTCATTGAAATTCCAGCGAATTCACCAGGTATCAAAGAGGGAGAATTTTCCAGTGGCATAACAGCTCGTGGCAAGCCAAGCGGAAGAGTTTCACAAGGGACAATACAAGGTCTTAATAACTACACTGATTGGTTCAAAGGTGATGAGAACATGGAAGGCGACTATTACGGTTACGATGGACCGTGTCCTCCATGGAATGACGAGATCATTCATCATTATGCGTTCACCTTGTAT
>JAEORY010000147.1 GCA_016840645.1 Candidatus Borrarchaeota archaeon
TCGAGATTCCCTCACATCCTTCGAAAAAGCGCCTCTAGGACGTTTATAATCTCTTTATATAATGTTCTTGTTGATCAAAAGTGTATTCAGTATATATATTCAATTTCTTCGGCAACAAATTTCTTGGCATCGCCCCCAAACAAGACCTCCACCAAATAAAGTGCCATATCCATGCCAGCAGTAACTCCTGCTGATGTGATAACATTTCCCTCGACCACAAATCGTTCTTTGACCATTTCTATTTTTTCATAGTTATCGAGTTCACTAAGGACACCTTTCCATGTCGTAGCCTTTTTTCCATCAAGAATCCCTGCTTCTGCTAAAATAAACGCTCCTGTACACACTGAAGTGGTATATTTTGCTGTTTCAGCAGTTTTTAATATGAAATCTCTTAGGATTTCGTTGTGCATCTCCTTTCTTCTTCCGTCGCCTCCAGGAATGAGTAACACATCAATTTTCGGGGTGTTTTCTAATGAAAAATCAGGCATTACTTTTAGATTGTTTGCACATTTCACTAGTTCTTTTTTTTCCGCAATTGTGAACACATTAACTCTTTTCTCTTTCAAATCATAAGTGTTTAAGATTGAAAAAACTTCGTAAGGTCCAACAAAATCCAATTCTTCTGCGCCATTGAAAATTAATATACCAAAATTGATCATAATTCTCCCTCGAAATTTGGTTTAATAAATGTATAATTAATATTGCGATAGTTACGTGAAAATTGTCTTTCACGCAATGAAAAATAGTATGATAACTGATCCATATAACAATCAAGAAGAAAGTCGTTAATCTTGAACAAATGCAGAGGATTAAATTGAACAATACTAGCGAAAACGATGATCAAAAAACTAAGAAAAGAGAAAATAGACTAAATGATCTTACCGGGGCAGAATGGGTGCAATTCTCAAAATCTGTGTGGAGATTCAAACAACCAGTTAGAAATAATTATGGACATCCGGCAATCTTTCCTGAGTTTATTGCAAAACGTTTGATAAAGATGTTTACTAAGAGAGGAGATTTTGTTTTTGATCCAATGGTTGGAATTGGAACAACCGTTGTTGTAAGTAGAAACTTAGATAGAAGTGCCTTAGGAATAGAATTATCAGAAAAATGGTCAAATATTGCTAAGGGAAGACTGGAAGAAAGTCCTAAACCTATAGAGACTTGGTTCGACTCTGATGAAATAACGAGAATATCTAATTATCACAAAATAATCTACGATGATGCAAGAAACCTTCTTTCTCATGTTGAAAAAGAATCTGTAGATTTTTGTTTGACATCACCGCCCTATTGGATCGGACTTCATGGAATAAACGGTAAATATACAGGACAAACTGAAAAAGAATGGAAAATTTATAGTGAAGATTCCAGAGACTTGGGCAATATTCGAAACTACAACGAATTTATTTCTGAACTTGAAAAAATCTATAGACTTGTTTTTGAAGTATTAAAAAATGGGAAGTATTTTGTGGTCATAGTTCAGGATTCTCGAAGAGGGTCAGAAGTATTTACTATACATATTGATATGATTCGGATCTGTAAAGAAATTGGTTTTGAATATCAAGACATGATTATATGGGAGCATCCTCATTATACAACTCGTCCTTTAGGATATCCGACTACTATGGTAATTTCTAGGGTTCACGACTTTATATTGGTTTTTAGGAAACCCAAAAAATAAAAAAAAGATGCTTAATTTCGCCGTATAATTAGAACATTATGCAAAATCCAGAAATTTGGGTTTTAAATTTTTTAGATATAGTTCCAGAAGTATTCAACGTATTCTGGGGAATTAAGTATCCTAGTATCTGAAGGCAAGTGAATGTAGTTGCCCGAAAATCCTGTATACTTACTCGAACCAGATTCATAGACCCAGCCACATCTATCGTGTTCAGTTTCTCCATTTATAGAAGAAACCCATTACTTTAGTTAAAGTAATTTAACTAATGCAACAGAAGTTTAAATTCCTTCTACGCTTTGATAATTGATATAATGACTAAGAATGCTTAATTTTTAGCCTATCTTGAATAAGTAATAAAATACAATGATCTGCTAACTTGACTTGATGTTTTTCCTATACTTATATTTCGATTTTAAACTTCTCTCGAATCAGATTCTTTATTGCGTTTATAATTTCAGTCGCTTCTTTAATTAAGCGTTCACCATCTTCTCTAGTATAGAAAACAATTACGGCATAATCACTTGTTTGCCTTGCTTCAAATAACTCATTAAGAGCTCTTCCAATAGTTGATGGAAGCAGTCCTTCTTTTACCACCTTTAGTCCAAACATAGTAACAATTCCCTGATGAGTTTTTGGAGATATACCTAGAAGGTGGAGAAGAGCCTTTGATGCTAAAAAGGCTGCGTAATATGCTCTACTTATCGCATCATCAATTCTATCTTTTTCTAAAAGAATTTGGGCACTTGTAAGTTTTCCCTCACCACGTATTATAAGCTGTTTTGCTGTTTCTATTACTTCGTCCTTTTTTCCCAAATTATTTTCCCCTCTTCTTTTATAGTTTCATATAATGGTTCTATAGCATTTTCAAATTCCTTTGGTGTTAAATATATTGCAGGAATTACAACACCTGTTTCAGCAAATATCGTTTCTCTGAAGTGTGAGAAAAGTTTTCTGGTAGTTTTCTTGTTTTCTGTAATTAAAAGAAGATCAATATCACTTAGAGGGCTAAAGTCATCACGAGCTACCGATCCAAAAAGTATTATTTCAATTAAATCGCTATCTATCAATGGAAACTCTTCTGAAATTTCTTTTAGTATTTTGTCTTTGTAGAGCAGCAGCAAAGAAACCACCATTTCGTATCGTATCTTTTTATTCTTCTTATCTGTATTTTAACTGATGCATTTGTTTTATATAGAGTTATGTTACATTCTTGGATTATTTAATTGCAGTAATAATTCTTTAGCTTATCTTTAAGTTGTATGGAAATTCGTTTAATTAATTGGAGAACAAAAGAAGGATGAGGCTAATGTCCGAACCGAAACTATTAGACATAATTAGAAAAGCCGAAACTGGTCCTATCTGTATGGAAAAAGACTTTGATTTTAGTATTATGAGATTGAAACTCAAAGAAGTTATTGCAGAGTATGATATTAGATATGATCCAGATATTTTGGTTCCATCAGACGATAGTTTGGCGGACGCTGTGTTTAACGCCGCTTTGGAACTTTATTTAGAAACAGGCACCTATTGTTTAAGTACACATCGACAAATCAAGTTTGAGGAAGATGAGATAACGGAAGCATTGCATAATGCACCAAGTCAAATTACTTTCGGCGCTGGCACTGATGAAAGAATAATGACCAATAGACGGATAGAAGATCAAAAACCTCCTCTATGTTTAACTTCAGGTGGCTGCGAAATCTCTGAGGACATTTATGCAAAAGTAGTTCAGAGTCTTGCACAAGAACCTCTAGCTGACACAGTAAGTGGAGGATATCCGTTAAAGACTATATTTGGAATGGTACCACGAGCAGGCACTCCTATTGAGATTTTAGCTTCTACTTATAATCTAATCTATGCAAAAGAAGGAACGAAGAGAGCAGGTCGCCCATTAATTGGATTTCATAATCTGATAGGGAGTGCCCTGTCAGAGGCCTCGTATATCAGTATGGATCAACCAGAACTTGGTGTGAGACCTGTGGATGGAATGCTCATCGCTACCCTTGCTGAGCTTAAAACAGATTACAGTCAACTCGCTAAGGCTTTGTACTACTCTGAACACAATGATGTCTTAATAGGAGGCGTGTATGTGCCGTTAATGGGAGGATATGCAGGAGGACCTGAAGGAACCGCCATAGTTACCCTAGCACATCATCTACAGGGAGTCCTTACTTATAATGTCGCTTATTCGGACTTTCCGCCTCTGCATCTCAAGTATTCTTGTTCTACCGCTCCTGAAACCATTTGGGTTGCTAGTATTGTGTGCCAAGCTCTTAGTCGAAATACTCATCTGCTTACCGCTTCAGAGGCTATAACAGCAGCAGGTCCATGCACTGACATGTGCTTATACGAGGTAGCTGCAAGCAGCTTAATGGGTAGTGTTTCTGGCTGTCATATCAATAATGCATCGGCAGCTAAAAGCCAGTATTCAGATCGTAATACTGGAATGGAAGCCAGAATGGGCTGCGAAGTCGGTCATGCTGCCACTGGCATGAAAAGGACCGATGCCAACGAACTTGTGACCCAAATAGTGTCTAAGTATGAACAAAACTTAAAAAAACCACCACTTGGGCTTACATTTCAGGAATGTTATGATTTACAGACTGTAAGACCCACTGAAGAACATGTTAATATTTTTACACGAGTCAAAAAAGAACTTGGAGATCTTGGACTCGAATTTAAATGATTTGCTTATGTTTAAGGATGTGTTTAAAAATGGAGAATCTATTCGAAGCATTAAAGAATGCTGTGGAGAAATACGAACCTGAAAAGGCAAAACAAGTTGCTAAAGAAATCGTAAATGCCCAGATTGACCCATTAAAAGCAATCGATGAGGTTTTAGTCCCTACAATGGAGCAAATAGGTGAGAAATTCGACAAAATGGAAATTTTTCTCCCTGAGCTTGTGGTTGCTGCTGAAGCGATGCAAGCTGCTACTTCTATTTTGATGGAACCACTTAAAACATCCACTGAACTTCCAAAAACAAAAGGCAAGGTTGTACTAGGAACTGTGTTTGGAGATGTTCATGACATTGGAAAGAATATTGTCAAAGTGATGATGGAAGTTTCTGGTTTTGAAGTATTTGACTTAGGAAATAAGGTTCCTTCAATGCAATTTATCGAAAAGGCAATAGAAGTGAATGCTGATATAATTGCTCTTTCAGCTTTAATGGCAACTACGATGGGATCTCAAAAAGAAGTGCTTGAACTACTAGAAGCACTAGGAAAACGAGATGACTACATAGTGCTTATTGGCGGCGCTCCAACGACACCTGCCTGGCAAGAGGAGATTGGTGCTGAGGGGTGGGCAGAAACGGCTGCTGGAGCGGCAAAGATTGCAGCTCAATGGATGAAAGAAAAAGGGAAATAGAGAATTTGGTCTCCTTGACATCTCAATCGTTGTTTATTTCTAACTCAGTCAAATAATTTTCTGGTTTTTACAGGCGTGAATTAAGGTTTCACGATTGATTCTTTCTGGAACCTTTCTGAACTGCATCTGCTATCAACGTTTATATGTCAGTGTCAACTATACTTATGTTTTACTATGGATTTCTGAAAAATAGGATGTAATTTATCGAGGAATGAAAATGGCACACAATTATAGGATCGCATTGGTAATGATTTCTATTCTGATTGCCATGAACCTTGCAGGATGTGTACAACCAACCGTTGCTCAATACACCTCTGAGGAATTTCAACAAAGCTATGATGTAGCTGCTGGAACAGTACTGACAGTTGATAATCAAAACGGAAACATTATCGTTGAAGCATGGAATAACGATGACGTTGAAGTGTATGCCGAAAAAGTGACTCAATTTGGGCAAAGTGAACTGGACAAAGTCAGTATCGAAGTGACCACTGGAAATGAAATGACCGTCAAGACGACATATACGAACCTGTTTTGGTTTTTTAGTCATCCTAGAGTGACTGTGAATTACAGGATAAAGGTCCCGACAGATGTATCTGTCGAGCGCCTAGAAACTACGAACGGGGGTATTTCATTGGAGGGAACCACAGGAGACGTAACTTTAATCAGCTCCAACGGCAATATAAACGTGAATGACGTTGACGGCTCTGTGGATGCCGAGACCACCAACGGCGGCATTACAATCAAAGATACCACAAATGTTCGTACGGCAGAAACAAGCAATGGCAGAATTACGGTAGAAATCCCGTCTCTTAGTAGCAATGTGGAAATCAAAACTACAAATGGAGCAATTACTGTCTATGTTTCCGAGGGCCTAGATGCTGACCTTTCGATGTCGACAACAAATGGGGTGATAACAATTCACGATGTTCAATTAGACTTAGAATCTTCCTCGGCGACCAGCGTTGAAGGCACTATGGGAGACGGTGGCTATGATCTTACCATTGAGACAACAAACGGCAGTATTGACCTTTACAAGTTATAAGAGAGGTTAGTAGGATAAGTAGGAGTAGGAAGCGTCGGTTTTCTCAACTTTCCTTTTTTTTATTTTTTTACCTGAGAATGATCTTGTAGTGGTAGCGAAATAGAGCGTTTTCCTGAAAGAAACTGTCAATTTTAGCATATATAAGAAATATAGAACAAATCAAAAAAAAGAGGGGAAGATAGCTTCAGAAGAGTTTTGCAATTATGCGCTTTTTTTCTTTAGACTCATGCCGAATAAGAACCGAAGCACGTTGATTTGTCTAATTGGCACTAGTAAAATAGCTATTATCGCGAATGATACTGAGAAGATGATGAAATATTTTATCATCACAATTGTGGTCATACTGACTACAAAGAAGGCTACTGCAACGATTATAGCCTCATGAAGGACATAGAATGGTAAGACAAGTTCATTTGAGAACTGTAAATATCTATGATTGAAACTCAGGAATCTGCGCCCTAAGCCAATTAAAGCAATCACCCAACACCAGCCATTAAAAGACCAAAGTGGCGTAAATAAAATATAGCCGCTCATTGTACCAAGATATTCTACACCAAGTGTTACAAAAATAACAAGAATAAGAACACTGGTAATAATACCTATTATAAGCGCCATTAAGCCATTCTTGTCTATGGACTGCATGAATTGTGAATTAGAAGCTACCACGTATGCTAGTATGAAAAAAGTCAGATACGTGGGCAATTTCCAGCCTCCGTAGCCGGATGGGAACACAAAAAAGGGCGGAATCGCAGCTAAATCCACAATAATCAAGGGGATCGCAAGTAAGAAGATTCCTCCTCGTCTATTGCAAATTGTTGCTAGTTTTGAGATTTTGTCATCTTTTTCTCGCAGATACTTGAAAAAATGTACTGTTATCAATGAAAACACGAAAAGCCAGAAAAGATACCATAGATATATTCCCTGATTTGCTCCAGCAAAATAGGTCAACCTGGGAACTAAATCTAAAGGAAAACCGTAAAGGAAGTAGTCCCAAAAGTAGCCTTCAAAAAAGGATCCTGTATAGTAGCCATTAAAAACTGAAGTAAAGTAAACATGCACATAGAGGATTGTAAACAAAGCAAAAATGAAAGGAACCATGAGTCGCAGGAATCTCGTCTTAGTGAATTGTACAACACTCCGTTTACCCAGAGAAAAATAAGTCGCCATTCCCGAAACTACAAAAAACATCGGCATAATCCATCCTGTCACGAAGACATTAACCAAAGTAAATACTGGATCTGGTGGTCCGGGATTCATGATGTGCCATGGAGTAATGATGAAAGGTCTTCCGCTATGGTAGAAAAAAATCGTGCCCATCGCAATGACTCTCAGCCAATCAAGCCAATACCATCTTTCGATAGTGCGGCTCATGTCTTTACTCACCAATCTCTATAAGATAATGAAATTTTTTATTAAGTGAATAAAAGAGTCATATTATATAAGTCATATAAAAAGAAACACGCTGGAAAAAAGCGTATTTATAAGATATTAAGAGTCAATTTCAATTGAAAATGCCCTAAATCAACTAGTTGCCTGAAAAAATCGACTCGATTTAAAGCCGTATATTCCGCATTTGACAGGATCTTCTCCCATAAGATTTTTACTATACTGAAGGGCTCTAAACCGACATCCTCCTTTACAATCCGCTAGATGTGGGCAATCCAGTTCTCGGCAATTCAGAGCATCGAGTCCCCAGATCCAATTGTCCTTGATTTTTTCCCAACAGGAAAAAAGAGGATTGGTCTGAATATTGCCAACGGGTTGATCCTCAAAAAATCCACATTTTGCAACATCGCCGTTACTCATTATGGCAGCCAGATGCGCTCCACAAGCATAGATATTTGAACTGTCCTCAAACGTATAACCCCAACCATATTCTTTCAAGGCCCTTGCAGCGTCTTCTATTGATGCTTGAAGATCTAAATTCTCTAAAAAATCTCCTGATGGCGATGGAGCATCTAACATCCAACTTTCTATATTCATATCTTTGAGAATTTGTTCAAGTTCTGATAATTCGTCAATATTCTCTTTATGAACCATGGTTGCTACGCTTACCCGAATACCAAATGACTGTAATGTTTTAATTGCTTCAATAGATCTTTCAAACGCCCCTTTCATGTCTCGAAAACGATCATGGCTTTTAATTCCATCAATGCTTATCTGAACCTCATGCACAAGATCTTTTAGGCGTTCTGCAGTCTCTTTATCAATTAGCAAACCATTTGACAGAAGAATCTTTCGTATTTTGTAGTTTCTAATATTTTCTAGGAATTCAAAGATCTTTGAATGAAGGAGTGGTTCTCCACCAGATATGAGAAGTTTCAATCCTTGCATTTGATCGAGTTGCCGAACTATTTCGAGTAGAATCTGCAGATCTAACTCAATTGGAGCACTTTTATCAAGATAACAATGAAGGCAAGTTAAGTTACATTTCGTGGTAACATGCAAAAGTAAGGTTCGTAAACTTGGGAGTGTTGATTGATCTACGGAATAAAAAGGGAGTTCCGATGCCTTT
>JAEORY010000148.1 GCA_016840645.1 Candidatus Borrarchaeota archaeon
CAAAAATGCTGAGATTCAAGATAAGTTCATTCTTAATGATTATTTAAAAAACTTCTCAATTTCTCCTTCCTAATCAAGAAAATATAAAAATCAAATGTTTTTATATGTAGGCGCTGGAGAGAAAAACGTTGAGTGAACAGTTTAAAAGAATACCACAAGCGTGCCATTATATTTATTTTCACATTGATGACGACAAAGAGATTAACGAGGTCTGGAATTATCTAACACAAGAATATGAAAAAGATACAGATGGTGCAGTCTGTACACTGGAACCTACTTCGGAATCGACAATTTCCATTTCTCTTGCAACTGGAGCTGAGAGCGGAGCATATCTCTCTTGCTTCCAAGATGTGGCCACAATCGGAATTTTATTCTATTCAGAAGACACGACTCTGCAGGGCATAGACGCTAAGAGAAATCAACTTGAAAATTTATTGTCGTCTCAAATAGGTGAAGCAACTGTTCTGATAGTAGATAAAGAAGAACAACTTGAAGTTGCGAAGGAAAAATTTTCAAAATTTGAATTTGTCGAAAGTGGACTGTCTCTTGGAAAGTTGTACCATTTTTATGACGAAGATAGGGGCTTTTATTTCTGTCTTCCATTTGAAAAGGATCCACTTTTTGACTTTCTAGTGGAAGAACTGCCGCTCTTTGATGTGAGTTTTCAAACTCTTGATAAGAAGATTACATACTTTCAAGATCAACTGCAATTAATGGAACAAGAAAGAGTTGCAGCAGACAAGTTTGTAAGCAAGCTTCTCTACTCTGGAATTGGGAAAAAACAAACAGATGTGGAAAGAATTGAAGTTTTAGAAAAAGAAATTGATGATCTATCACAACTTTATGAAAAAATTGCAAATTATACATATATGATCAGAAATTCGGTGCTTACTGTTAGAAATTCATTGATAATTTTAGACGAATGTTTAGCGACGTTTTGTATTGAACGTAGATTGGAATCAGAATATATTCAAATGAATAAAAGATTTCAAAATCGACTGGAAACAGAAGGAAATCTTCTTTCTAACACTCTAACTGGCATTAAGACGGCGATCGACATTGTTGACACAAAAGTGGGCCTTCAAAGGGGTAAGGAGAGCCTAATACTTCAAAAACAAACCCAACATCTAGCTGAAGAAGGCACTTCAATGCAAATGGCGACTAGTATGATTGAATTTGTGCTAGTATTCTTTTATTCGCTAGAATCATGGGAAATTCTGTCAAGTCATGAGGTATTTGCACTTATTCCGGTGGTGCTAAAAGTCGGACTAATCGGTTCATGGGCATTCATGGCAGTCATAGCAACCCATTTCCTCGCAATGACCTGGAGAGAGAACTGGAAGTTAAATAAAGGCGTGGTAATTTCGTTTGCAATCCTGATCGCGATCCTAATATCCATAATCCTCATTACACAGTATTATGGCGGGGTAGTTGCACACGCAGCAGACACAGTGAACCATCATTGAAGAAAAGAAAAGAGAATTGAAGAAAATTCGTTTTTCAGAAGTATGTAATGCTGGGTCCTTTTTTATTACTTCATTAGTTTTCAGGTCTTTGAACTTTTCCATTCCCTTTTTACGTAATTGTAGTTCAAGGCCATCTGATATGGACACGCTAATACTTCCCATGCTATTACCTTGCGGACCTTTTACAGTTAGTCTTTTCATGTTTCACTTATACATTATACGATAAAACGTACAATCTTTTCCTTTAGACGTATTATTAGTCCGCACAAAATATATAAGATAAAAGATATATGTTCAAATGGATTTAGTAAACTATAAGAAACTTGAACAAGGCGGAATGCTTCTCTTGCAGCGAGGGGCGCACGTTCTTGTGCATGAGACTGAACCCGAGAGGTCTGACGCCTTCTAAGACGGGAATGGATGACAGGCAGGGGACGAGAAAGGTCAAAAACACGAAAAAGAAAAAAAGTTAGGTATATCTGTACTTAACAAGGTTGTTTGGAAAAACAACCTTTTTTTTTATTTTTTCATCAGTTTTAAAGCAGCTAGCCTTCGTTTAAGTACCTTTTCGTGTCCTTCTTCGTCTTTTGCCAACTGTTCAAAGAAGGCACGTGTTTCAGGATCTTCCGCCATTTCTGCCGCCTTTTTATAATCTATTTGAGCCTTTCGTTCGTCTTTTATGGCTGCCTCAATTGTTTTGATAAGTTCTTCTTGAGTCCTCAATTTTATCACTCCAGTAAATTCATCCCTGATCAAGTTTTTCGTTTTTCAGAATGTAAGAATGAGAAAAACAATTTACTACTATAGAACTCACCTTTTTAAAATCTTTTCGATAACGGTCTTAAGGCATTTTTTAAAGAATTCTGCCCCCTCCAATGACGCTAGTTTCTATGGATAATACTGATCAAATATCTGACTGGATACCTTTTGCTTACTCGACTTTTAAAGAAATAAGCAATTACTGTGATCATTAAAAAAGTATTTAAACTTTACATATGAAAAATTTAGGAGTATTTAATTTTATCTGGGGGATTTATGAGGTCAGAAACCCAATTATTGATTAATAGGGTGTTCAGAAATGGACCGGGAGAAAATTTTGGAGAGAAGGTAAAGTATTGAAACCCTTCTTGTTTTAACTCTTTTTTTAGTTGTTTTAACTCTTCTAGATCATCAGTTTCACTCACGAATTGGTACCATTCCCCATAGAACTTTCTTAAAACTTTAATTCGACAACAGGTAAACTTTGACAACTGATACAACTTTTTCACCTTTATTCATATAGGAAAATAAATATATTAGTATTTGGTGTGGTTTTAAATGAGTCAAAGCCAATGGTTAATCGTAGAGTGTCAAATAAAAAAGTTTAAATTCTCCTAAAACTTTACATATGTAAATTTTACATAGTTCAGCTTAACATATTCAACCAAGTGGAAAGACGTGGTCAATCACCCCCTAGCAAGTGAGGGGGCTTGTTCCGTGAGGAGTGAGAGTAATTGGTTGATTAGCCTAAGAGAGGTCATGGTGGAAACAACATGGCGACATCTACGTTATCAGGAGAGTTCAAGAACACACCAGGGGATGCTTCTCTAGTCCCTTGCTCTGTAAATGGTGGTTTAAACAGAGAGGCAACTCTCAGTGATCACCGTATAGTACTGACTGATAACTTTGGCGAAGAGAACCAACCGACTTTAAAGCAATTTAAAGGAGGAGATAGGACTTGAGAGTACCTATCTATGTGTTGAACATCAGGGGGCAACCCCTCATGTCTACCACACAACACAACGGCAAGAAGTTGTTAAAACAAGGCAAGGCAAAAGTTGTTCAGAGATGTCCTTTTACCATTCAGTTGAACTATGCAACTGGAGAGGCGACACAACCGATTAAACTGGGAGTGGATATTGGATATACGAACATTGGATTTAGTGCCAAGACCGATAAGTTAGAAGTCATAAGTGGCACGCTGACCTTGCGAAATAATGTTTCTAACAAGCTAGAGGAAAGACGCAGGTATCGTAGCACGCGTAGAGGCAGATTAGGGTATCGACCACCACGATTTGATAACAGAACACGACCCGAAGGATGGTTCGCCCCTAGTATTCAGCATAGGCATGACTCACATATTCGATTAGTTGAAACACTTGAAACACTGCTACCGATTACCTACGAAAAGGTAGAAGTGGCGAATTTCGATGCGCACAAAATGCAGCATCCAGAAATTACAGGCGTCGCATATCAGCAGGGCGAACTTCAGGGCTATGAAGTCAGAGAATACCTGTTAGACAAATGGGGACGAAAGTGCGCCTACTGTGGTGAAAAGAACGTGCCATTAGAAGTAGAGCACATCATTCCTAGAAGTAGAGGTGGAACAGACCGAGTATCGAATTTGACGATCGCATGTAGGAAATGCAATCTAAAGAAGGGAGATAAGACCGCAGAGGAGTTTGGGTATCCTACTATACAGAAGCAGGCAAAGCAACCTCTGAAAGCACCTGCATGTCTGAATAATATTCGTTGGAAATTAGTAGAACAGTTAGGAGCAGAGCATACCTATGGATACGTCACTAAGTACGAACGTAACAAATTAGGGCTGGAAAAGTCTCATGTTAATGACGCGTTTGTCATTGCTGGAGGAACAACTCAAGAGCGCTGCAGGTCTTATGAAGTGATGCAAGTCAGGCGCAATAATCGTTCGCTACAGACGAATCGAAAGGGATTCAAACCCTCTATTAGGAAACAGCGATACCAGTTGCAACCCCACGATGTGGTAACTTATAATGGGAAAGTATACCAAGTCAAAGGGGTATTCAATTATGGCACCTGGGTACGATTACGTGACTCACAGGGAGCGGTCGTCAACACCAACATTAAAAACGTGAAACTGTTGAAATATGGAAAAGGCTTAGTATTTACCTTCAAAAACAACTAATAGATGCAATTCATCCCCCCAACACGTTGAGGGGTCTTTTTGCGGAGAAATGAT
The DNA here is from genome assembly GCA_016840645.1 of Candidatus Borrarchaeota archaeon. The sequence continues at coordinate 4,447 of JAEORY010000148.1, forward strand.
AAAAGGTGTTAAAAAATGCTAGAAACAGAATGTAAACGATTGTTCCTTTCTGGGAATGAAGCGCTGTGCGAGGGGGCTCTTTATGCAGGATGCGACTTTTATGCCGGATACCCGATTACACCCGCGTCAGAAATAATTGAAATTTTATCTAAGCGCATGCCGGCATTAGGAAGAGTATCTATGCAACTTGAAGACGAAATAAGTTCACTCGCGGCAGTCATTGGGGCATCACTAGCAGGGGCAAAAGCAATGACGGCTACTTCTGGTCCTGGTGTGTCTTTAATGTTAGAGAATTTAGGTTTGGCAGTAATGTGTGAGGTTCCGCTCGTTATAGCAAATATTATGCGGGGGGGTCCTAGTACAGGACTGCCGACAAAACCAGCACAGGGAGACGTTATGCAGGCTAGATATGGATCTCATGGAGATTATGAACTCGTAGCATTGATTCCTAATTCTGTACAAGAATCATTTGACTTAATAATAGAAGCATTTAACATATCAGAAATGCTTAGGACTCCTGTAATCCTCTTATCTTCGGCAGATGTCGCACATATGCGAGAGACTGTTTTCATTCCTGAAGAAGGTACAATTCCTGTAATAAATCGAAGAGTACCTTCCAAAGTAAAGACTGATTTCAAACCTTTTGATAACAATTCACCTGATTTAGTACCACCTATGCCTATTTTCGGTTCAGGTTATAACACACATTACACGGGTCTCACACATGACGAATATGGTTTTCCTTCTGATGACCCTGTTGTTCATACCAAATTAATTGAACGTCTTAAGAATAAAATCACAAATAAACTCAATGAGATTACAAAAATAGACACAAAATATCTAGAAGATGCTGAATTAATAGTCATCTCGTACGGAAGCCCCTCAAGAGCAGCTCTTCAAGCAGCTATGGATGCCAGGGATGAAGGATTAAAGGTTGGATATATTCGCTTGATTACTCTTTGGCCATTTCCTTTAAAAATACTTAAAAAACTGTGTGAAAGTGCCAATAAACTTCTCGTGTTAGAATTAAACATGGGTCAAATTGTAAACCAAGTTCGTTTGCTTGGTAATGAAAATGTATATTTCTATCCTAAACTTGGGGGTACACTATATACGCCCAATGAAATTTTGTCAGAAATACGGCGGTGTCTGAAAAAATGATGGAAACTGCTCAAAAAGAAACTAAAGAACGAGAAAAACACCCACTTCAGAAATATTTCAGAAAAGAACGTTTCCCAACGATGTTCTGTCCTGGTTGCGGTAACGGAATTGTTATGAGTGCTGTTATGCGGGCAATTGACAACCTAACACATTTTAACGTCGACAACACGGTTTTTGTGTCAGGTATTGGTTGTGCGGGACGAATCCCCGGTTATATTTTAGCTGATTCTATACATACTACACATGGTAGAGCGATACCTGTGGCTACAGGCATTAAGATGTTCAACCCAGATTTAGAGGTAATTGTTTTTGGCGGAGACGGAGATATTACCGCCATAGGGGGCAATCATCTTTTACATGCGGCACGTCGCCATATAGATTTAACCGTTGTGTGCGTAAATAATCTCAACTACGGACTTACTGGGGGTCAATTTAGCCCAACAACTCCTGTAGGTGCTTCTACCTATACTACACCTTATGGAAACATAGAAGGGTTTTTCGACTTTGCAGAGCTGATCTCTCTCGCTGGAGCTGCGTATTCAGCACGATGGACTACGAACCACCCCCGTAGAATTACGAAGAGTGTTGAAAAAGCTCTTCTCAAAAAGGGTTTTGCATACGTTGAAGTGGTTTCACAATGTCCAACTTCTTTTGGAAGGCATAATGTATCCGCAAAACCAAAAAAATTCATGGAATGGCTTAAATCGAACTCAATTCATGTTGACGAAGTTAGAGATAAGTGTATGACAAAGATTGACGTTGAGGGAAAACTTGTCATTGGTGAGTTCATAGATGTTGAGTTACCAGAGTTGACCGAAGAATATAAAAAATTAATCGAAGGCATAAAAGACGGCACAATCAAAGCCAAGAAGCCTCGTCTTGACTGGCTCGAACTGGCGATACGAGCATAAGAGTCAACTACCCCTCCCTTTCGGAAAGGATTTTCTCGCAGATATTAGATAAACTTTCAATATGATTTAAATTTCAAAGTATTGTAAGTCATACTCTTTTTATATGATTTTTCGGATAACCATTAAGTGAGAGATTAATCTGTAAGAAGAATGATGATTAAAACCTAGGACTCTGAGAGGACAAACAATGGCTGATAAAGTTAAAGACGTCCCCCGCAAGCTATTGGATGGCTATCTTAAAAAGTTGGAGACACAAGGAGAAATAGATTCTGCCTTCATACGTGAGTCTGTATGGAATGCCAATTGGAAGGAAGAATTAAAATCACACATTTCTCAAAAACCTATGCGAATCTTAGAAAGAATTCGTGATCTTGATGAATTGCTTGAAAAAATTAAACAGATCACTATGAATATGGTTGAAGGAGAAATTGGGGGGGAGATGACAGAAGTCTTAATAAGATATGCAAAAACTTTAGATGTCATTTCTCAGGAAATCTCCTATGAAACAGCCTATGTAGCTTATGAGATCAACGATCCAGTCACTGGTAAAATGATACCTATTCAGGACGAGTATTTGGATATTGCTATAGCCTTAAGAACCGCAGCAATAGTTTTTGAAGATTTAGTCATTGGTTTGCTTAAGAAATCACAGTTATCTACAGAGATCTATGATCGTGTTGCTAATTTATATTTAAAAGCATCTAATCTTTTTCATACATCATCACTTTATTCTTCTTTAGTAACAGGTCAATCTATTCCTGAATTTCTCTTATCTGATCATTTAGAAGCACACGCCCTATGTGCAAGGGCTGAAGCACAACATATTTTAGCTGTAAAAGAAGATAGAGCCCAGAATTTTACTCATGCCGCCCAGATTTATGCAGGGGCATCAATTCTTTTTAAGAACGCATCTAACCTTTTTTTGATTACGAATAAATCTGAAGAAGCTAATGGACGATCAAAATTTGAATTAGGATATTCATGTAACTCTATGGCTTTAGCCACTGTAAATGAAGACCCCTGTGAAGCTATTGGATATTGGAAACGTGCTATGCATCATTTTGAGACGGGTTCGCGTTTATTTCCCTCAGATCGTATTGATGAAATGACAACAACTGCATCCAACTTGATATCTACACTAGAACAAAATTTAAGCATAGCAAGTAAAAATTGTGCAGGAACTCCATATTCAGCCGAAGATGTTTCTGATTTTGAGGCTAAAGTAATTGCAACTGAACCACAACCAATCATCCAACCTAAACGAAGCCAGTCTTCTATAACTGTAGAGCAATCTGCAGAGCAGCCTGTTATAATAGAAGAAGCAGTTGAAGTAGAGGAAGCAGTTGAAGTAGAAGAAGCCAGAGTAGAAAAAGCTGTTGTAGTAGAGAAACTGGCTGAACGTATTGAAATGGGCACACCTCTTGCTGCAGAATCAGTAAGTGAATCTAGTGAAACACCAATAGTTCCTATCCCTGGAACGCGTTATGCTGCACAACTTCAAGCAAAGGACGGAAAATATATTCTAAAAGTCTTTGCTGGAAAAGAATTGAAGAAAGAAGTCAATTTAAGATCTACAGGGCACTACGATATTATGGGGGGTATAGCAAGTTCAGTATCCCTCAGTATATCTCCACATATCTTGAGCAAGGTCGCACTTTCCCTTAAAAAATTGTTGCAGCAAACTTAGTTTCAAAGAAAAACAGACATCCATTGTATTTTCCTATTAACAACATCTTATTTTTCAGTATGATTATTATTATCCTTTGATTTGAGCTAGTTCTCAAAAGACTTCATTTTCAACTAATTCTAATATCTAAAATAGTTCTTTCAGGGTATTTACAACAAATACACCCGATATTTTCTAGACCCTTTGTGATAATCTTGGGTGCCAACTCATACGCGCGCGAAATGGTAAGTTTCCAACTCACTACGCGCACGCAAACCCCAATTTCAGTACATGACCTCCATAGATGACTGAACCTAACTATACGTATTGGAAAACCAAATAGTTTAAATAATAGTCCTTATATTTTAAATATTTGAACACACCCTAAATTTAGGTAGTGTTCAAAG
>JAEORY010000149.1 GCA_016840645.1 Candidatus Borrarchaeota archaeon
TCCTCGGCCGCACTAATTTTTTTATAGCTGCGGAAAGGGGCATAAGTTTATTCGTTCCTTCTTCCTTATCTTCTCTAAAATAAGTATCACATATATCTTTCAGTTCCGGACGCATTATCATACCTTCTCGCTTTAGTTTAGACTTTTATTGCAATAAAAAAATAACACTAATTTAAATAACAATTGCCTTCCGCTTCCACCGCCACAACCAAAATCTACCTAATTCTTCTCCGAAAAACAATCATTAGAGGAATGTATAATATGTTGTAAGCAGATCTATTCTTTGAAAACCTTATTGCCTACTGCCTTTATAAACAAAGATTGGCCAGACTTAACTATTCTTTGTAAGTATCGTTACCATACTGTTGGGGCCAGCTCCCATCGAATGTGCAAGACCAACCCTAGCTTTTTTAACTTGCCTTGTTCCCGCCTCTCTCCTTAGTTGAAGCACAATTTCAACTATTTGGCCAAGGCCTGTAGCCCCCATAGGATGGCCTCTTCCCATGAGCCCTCCATCAGTATTCACTGGAATCTTGCCATCAATTTGAAAAACACCATCACGCAGAAGTTTTGGAGCTTCTCCTTCTGCACAGAAACCCAATTCCTCTAAATCCCAAAGTTCAGATGGCGATACAGTATCATAAGCCTGAACTACATCGATATCCTCTGGGCCATAACCAGAAATATCATAAGCTTGTTTGGCTGATAGTTGAACTAGGTTTAAGGTTGCCGGAAATTTCACGCTAGCCAAAATGCCACCCGGAACATATTCTTCTTTATAGCTAGCAGATGTCAGAGTTGAAGCGGCAATTTTTATGCCCCTACTTGGAGATTTCAGCTTATTCTCGCTACAAAGGATGGCAACCGCTGCTCCATCGGCAAGAGGACAACAATGAAGCAACCTCAATGGTGTTGCAACCATCCTGGAGTTAATAACTTCTTCTAAGGTCACCGGGGTCGATAAGCGTGCATTTGGATTTAATGATGCGTTTCTGCGATTTTTCACCGTTACCAAGCTAATATCTTCCTCAGTTGCGCCCGTCTTAGTCATGTATTTTACAGTCTCTAAAGCGTAGTTGCCCGGGTGGAAATTGAATCCCAACTGTAATTCCCAGGGAAGAAAAGCAGTACTCGGGATGGGTCCTTTAGGATTTTTCTCCATTCCCAAAACAAGAACAACGTCATAAATTTCTGCTGCTATTTCCTGGTATGCAAGCCGAAATGCTGATGATGAGCTTGAGCAGGCGTTCTCCACATTGACGATTGGGACTCCTGTCAGGCCAACCTCTTTAATCACTTTATGGCCAGAAGCTACTCCTTGATAGCAGCTACCACAAAATACCGCTTGTATATCCTTCCATTCTATATCGGCATCCCGTAATGTATCAAATATTGCTTTACTAGCATATTCAAAGCACTCTACCTCTGGATAATACCCCCACTTGCTTATGGCAATACCGGCAACAAAGACCGGCCTTCTCTGCCAGTTAGTTTTCATGACTTCCTCCTTGTATAATTCCCTCCTCAATCGGATGGAAGCGAAATACTTGAACTTCATTGCCTTCGCTATCTACATACAGAGGCTCAATAACAAGATTTACTTTCATTCCCACCTTCAGTTTCTCGAAATCGCCTCCCAGTTGTGCCTCTACTCTCACCCCATCATTCAGGTCGATTAAGCCATAACAGTAAGGCACTGGACCGTGATAATGCCCTCCTGCTGGTGGTTGCATAACTTCGGTGAAGCTCACAATCTTGCCAAAAGGACCAAGCTCCACATCCTCAAGCTCCCTCCTCTGCTGACAGTGGACACAAATGCCACTAACCTTCCTCGGGAAAAACAACTCCTTACAAGAAAGACATCTGCTCCCAAGCAATCTTGCCTCTCCACTACTCTTTGTTACCCACATTCCTTGTGAAAAGGGAATCTTCCCTTTATTTACACTCATCTTTTTCCTCCCTGAACAGACATCTATTAGTTATTTCAGCCATAAAACCTTTCTTTGGCAACCTGGCTTCCAAGATTTAAATGCCAGAGAAATCAAGTCGATAGTATTTTTCTGTGCACACTATACCTTAACTCGTCAATGTTCCACCCGCCACTTTGATAAATCGTTTTCATTTTCTAAGGATTGAAGTAAAAACTTATCCTCGCACCTCAAGCAAAAAATATTTGTCTGGTAATTATGGCGGTTTCCTTAACTTTTAGGCATATAATAAAATTCCCAACATATACTGCTATGAAGTGTTCTGTATTATTTCACTTACTGAGTTTTTTCTTGTCATAACCACACCTCTCTGTGCTTTTCCCTTTTGATCAAAATGTCGTAGGGCAGCTCGTGGCTACACATCATTCCATGTTACTCCCTTTTAGCATACCTTAACAAAACGTGCCTCACGAGCCTAGTGACACACTCATTGGCAGTCACAAAATCTGAATGTCCAAGCATTTGACTGAAATCTGCTGATGAAAGTATGTCTATAATCCCAGTCCGTTATCGTTGTCTCAGAACTACTGAAACTGCTCTTATGTAGCAAAGAAGACCATTGAGGTGGTACTCGATGAGCTCGCTTCGAGCATATCAAGTTAAATGAAGATAAACAGCTTCAGCTTGTTGACAATAAAATCGATTTGTTCAGACGTCTCACCAATGGTGTATCAGCTCTCTGAGTTAACTAACCTCATGCTGGGGCTCTTGCCTCATCCCCTGTATTTAATATATTCGTTTGCCCATTCACCACACAGAGGATTTGCATTGATTTCGCTGCCGCTAATGTCATAATCGTACACTACAACTTTAGATGGCTCTTTCTTGAGCACTGTGCATCATAGCGACAGCTCGCCAGATTACTCGAGTCCGTCCAAGAATGACAGCCACCATATATCTTGGAGTATGTTTGCCGAATAGATAAGTTTTGGCATTTCGCTAGGTAACTGCTTCGATCTGATTAATTTTCCTAAACCGAGAAAAGGCTAGCGCCTCCATCCACTACAATATTTGATCCCGTAATATATCTTGATCTATCTGAAGCCAAGAAAGCCACTATGTCTGCTACATCCTGCGGTACCCCCTTCATACGCAATGGGATCCTCTTCATAAATCGTTCCTGAAAATCCGGTTTCATCCTTTTCGTGACATCAGTGTCAAACCAGCCTAGTGTCAGAGCATTGGCTGTTATTCCAAAACGAGCGCCTTCTAAGGCTATGCTCTTCATTAAGGAGATAAGGCCTCCCTTGCTGGACGAATAGCTGGACTGCCCAAAGCCTCCCAGTGTACCAGCAATAGATGAAATACTTATTATTCTTCCCCATTTTTTTTCTACCATGAAATCGAAAGTTTCTCTAACCCAATAAAAAGGTCCATAAAGGTTAACTTTTACTTGTTGACCCCACAAAGAAACATCTATTGCAGAAGCGTAATCAAATACCCCAAGCATAGCTGCATTGTTGACAAGAATGTCAATAGGGCCAAGTTCAGTCTGACAACTTCTTATAGCATCTTTTACCTGCTCATACTGGCTCTGGTCGGCACCTATAGCGATAGCCCGTCTTCCCATTGCGCGAATTTCTTCAACTATTGATCTCGCACCCGCTACATTAGTGTGGTATAAGCAAGCTACATCCGCTCCTTCCTCGGCTAGTGTTACTGCGATTGCTTTGCCCAAACCGTTGGGTTTTGTTGCTCCAGTAACCAAAGCAATTTTCCCTTCAAGTCCTAAATCCATACCTTCACCTCCTAGCGTCGTTTTAGTCAAGATCCTGAATGACTAGATAATTGATAACACACGTAATTGCTTAATCTCCTGTGTGGTGTACCCTGTTTCTCGCAGCACCTCTTCAGTATGTTCTCCAAGCCTCGGTGGAGGGTATTTGATGATCTGTGGAAATTTCGAAAATTTTATCGGAAAACTAATCTGTCCTATCTTGCCCTCCACTGGATGATCAACATGAGAATACATCCCTCGGTGTTTTATCTGAGGATCTTCAAGAACCTCCTCAGTCTCATTGACAGGGCCATAACAGATATCCCTTCCGTTCATAATAGTCAGCCATTCTTGCCTGGTCTTTGTGTGAAAGACATTTCTCAATTCTTCCATAATGTACACGTGCTCTTTTTTGGTTTCAAATCCATATTTTTTTAGGTCTTCTCGCCCTATCAAGTCACAAAAGTTGAACCAAAACTTATCCTCTAAGTTTCCTATAGTGATAAACTTGCCATCTTTTGTTTTGAAAGTGTTGTAACGAATGCTGCCCCCAGTGCTTGGATCAATTCTTCTACTTTTTCCAAAAAGCGCATCATTATAAATGTGCATGTATGAAACCATGCAATCCGTCATAGATACATCGATATAACAGCCTTCCTCACAATTCCTTTGACCCACCAAAACGGCAGATATAGCAAGGGCCGAAAACACGCCCGCTGTCATGTCAGCTATTGGTATGCCAGGGATAACTGGAGATCCTGTCTCTCGACCCGTAACACCTAAAATCCCAGAGACCCCCAAATAATTGATATCATGACCTGGACGTTGACTATATGGCCCTGTCTGTCCATAACCTGTGCAAGAACAATAAATCAATTGGGGGCTGATTTTTTTGATAGTTTCATAATCAATGCCCAATTTCTTCACCACACCTGGCCTGAAGCTTTCGAATATCACATCGGCACTTTTTGCAAGCCGAAAAAAAACCTTTTTCCCTTCGTCTTTTTTGAGGTTTAAGGTTATACTCTTTTTATTCCTGTTTGTTGAAAGAAACACATAGCCTTCTTTCTTCTTGAGAGGGTACATCAAACGCTGGTAATCTCCTTTAGAAGGTTCTTCAATTTTTATTACTTCAGCACCCATATCTCCAAGTAACATGGATCCATAACTAAAGGGAAGATACCTAGTCAGGTCAAGGATCTTAATTCCAGAAAGAGGCATTCTCTTCTTGCTCACTATTTTCAAAAAGGTTCCTTTAATTTTTTAAATTTAGGGGGCTTCAATACCTTGTATGCATGCCCATATACTTTAAGGCTAAACAAACACAAAACTTAACTAAATATACCACAGATAATCAGTCACTGTCACAAATGGAGAAGTACCGATGCTATTGAGTCCACATTCGCATTTTCTTTACCGAAAGACTCTCGACCGCTTTCTCCGTCAAAATCTTCGTTCTTTTCACCCAGGGATCAAACCACTCAACCTATTGCATACTGAGGACTTCCTAAAAGCTCTCCATGCGTATTTTTAAATACGTTTTGACTATATTAATGCTCTTCTGAGAATTAACCTAATTAGATGCGCCAAGGAGAAGCTAAAATTGGTTCTATCATTCTCCCAGATTTAAACATCCCTCAGGAGAAAGTAAATAACCTAGCTATTAAGGCTTGGGCCTCCTTTTTCATTTCTTAGATACATCGTATATGATATCCGATTTCTTATATGCTGCTGAGTTTTAATTATTGCATGCTAAATATTTTAATTATCAACTCACTTATTTGATATATATTAAGACTTAAGAACGGATCCTCTTAAACCTGACTTGCACTTTTCTTACGGACCTCCTCATAGTTAATGGAACATCTTGTAGGCTAAATCAATATTTTCCACCATGATCCCTTTTTACTTGGTCACGGTCGATCTCTCCTTCCTTTGTTTTGGGCATGGAATCCACAAAGGTCACATATTTTGGTTTCTTGTACCGTGCAATTTTTGATGCAACGAAATCAATTAATTCACCGGAGTCGAGTGTCATTCCTTCCTTAATGACACAGATAGCTTTTATTGCCTCCCCCCATTCAGAATCTGTAACACCAATTACACAAACTTCAGATACACCTTTATGGGAGAGTATTATTTTTTCTACCTCTGCAGGATAGACATTTTCTCCACCGGGTTTAATCAGTTCTTTTTGGGTTTTTCTCTTAACATACCAAAGATATCCCTCCTTATCAAAACGGCCAATGTCTCCAGTATGATGCCAGTTATTACGAAAGGTATAAGCGTTTTCATCGTCCATGCCCCAATATCCCTGAAACACCATCGGCGAGCGGACGCATATCTCACCAGGGATTCCAATAGGAACTTCGTTCCCGTTATCATCAAAAAGGGCAATTTTTGTTAATATTGATGGCCTCCCAACACTTCCGGGTTTCTCTTCCATTGTACACCACGTAACTGCCATAGCCTCCGTCTGTCCATATGCACTGAACCATTTTGCATTAGGTGCTATCTTAAGGAAGCGTTCTATATCTTCTGGAGTATCGAGGCCACCAACTTTTCGAACGCTCGAAATATCGTAAAAATGCTGCGGATACTTGTCTGTTATTTTTTTTAAAATAGGAGAAAAACTAAGGAACATGGTGACCTTTTCTCTTTCAATCAGTTGAAGAGTCAGTTCAGCATCAAAACGATCAACTAAGACGTTTTTTCCTCCTTTATGCATAACTGCTATTATCCAGGATAAGCCTGCAATATGATAGATAGGGGCAAAGCAAAGGTGACAGTCATCTGAGCTTATATTATATTGATCCATTAACTGCACATTCAGAGCGATAATATTTGCCTGACTTAAAACTGCACCCCGTGGTTTTCCCCCAACAGCAGCAGTGGGAATAATCACGAATTCGGTTTCAGTAGGTATGTCTATTATATTTTCCACTCCATCTTTCGAGTAAATTACTTCAAAAGGAAGGAATTTATTCTCTACCCCACCTCCTCCAATTGAGTAATGGCCTTTAATTGACTTTATGCTAACAGAAGCTTCAACAACCATTTTTTGATAATCCTGCCCAGCAAAGACCATTTTTGGCGAGCAATCCCTAAATACATATTTAACTTCGTCTTTTTGTAAACGAAAATTTACAAGAATTACTATCGCCCCAATTTTTGCAGCCGCACCAAGGAGTATCAAATATTCATCACTATTATTTGCAACAACAGCAATCCGATCACCTTTTTTGATACTCAGTTTGACAAGCCCACTAGCAAATTGATCACATTTTTCTTTAAATTCTCTGTAGCTTAAATAAATTTGATTAAAAAAAATAGCATCACGATCAGAATAGATCTGAGCATTTCTGCAGATGATGTCATAGATTGTAAAATCATACAATCCCATGTCTGTTTACCTCTCTTAGAGTATTCCATTCGGAATAAATTTCCAAAAACGATCTCTTTCTACAAAGGAAGTTCAGCTTCAAAGGTACCGGATAGCTTTACATCTTGTTTTTGGTCTGTAACTTCTAATGTACAAGCAACAATACCTTTCTCGTTTTCAATTCGCTTATGAGCCACTTCTGCCTTAACGTTTAAAATGGCCCCAGGAGAAGTCACCCCCTTAAACCTTACCTTAATCTTCCTTAAGGACCTTTTTGATACCCAATTAGTCACACCTTGGCACGCTATACCCATTATCAACATACCGTGCGCAACTACTCCTTCAAATCCGGCGGCTCTACCAACCTCATCGTCGAAATGCAAAGGATTGAAATCACCTGTTGCCCCCGCATAACGTATTAGTTGGGTCTTTGTTATAGCAGGCTTAACCAAATTTATTACCTGATCACCCACCTTGATATCGTTAAAAACTGGTTCCATCTCTAATGCTTTCCCTAGGAATGATTATTTTTTTTCAACAATGAGCATCTCTTCCTTTAAAACCACCTTTTTATGTTGATTTGTGAAAGTCGTCTGAAGTTCGACAAAATTCAGAATACCTGTTTTGCCCCTTTTTTCGGTCATTCCTTTGATCTCCAGGACTCCCGTAAGTATGTCACCCGGATAAATCTCATCAAAATATTCGTAACCTTCTTCGGCATGCATCATTCGATCCACTTTCAGCTTAAGGTCATTGACTACTTGGAGCGCTACGCCGGTCCAATGAAGAGGGATGATACAAAAAGTAGGCGGCGAAACAATGTTGTCATAGCCTTGTCTCCGTGCTATATGTTCATCTCGGTAGATGGCGTTATCATCCCCAATAGTCTCTATCAATTCTCTAATTTTGCCTTTTTCCACCAACCAAGTGAAGCGATACTTTTTGCCCATGTTAATCTTATTCGCCATGTCTTTTTTCCCCTTTACCTTTCAAACAAGCTCCGTATCTATTCATCAAACCCATATAGAACATAACGAGTTCATAACGATTTCATTGTGTTTTGATTCCTTGGAATTTTCTCTAGAGCCTGCGATGCATCTATCTGCCTAGGGCAAACTGTAACGTAAATTGCGACCTCATTTTCGCTCTCTGGCCAACTCAATTACATATTTCACTGACCTCGTCAGTTATAATCTCTTTAGATCGTTGTTCAAGAATTGGTGTGACCATTTTTCTGCTTGTACATATCTATCCATCTATTTTAAAAGAAGTATACCTCCGGTCGGCTAAGTTTTCTCCACATTTAACGTATCAAATCTGCCTACACACCACATACCAAATTTTGTCTAAATAAGGATTTTCTTAAAGGCGTACCACTACCAGAATAGGCACCTTTACTTAGAGCTCTGTATACAAAGAGCGATCAAAAATTTGTAGCCTCGGGCTATTAGAAATGTGAGTGTATGAGCTGCTGGAAACTCCC
>JAEORY010000150.1 GCA_016840645.1 Candidatus Borrarchaeota archaeon
AGTTCGTAGTGGGTACGAATCTTCTTATCTAAGGCAATCTGAAAAACCGACTGCAAAACATCGGGACGACCACGGTTGAGTTCGTCGAGAAAGAGGATACCCTTACTATTCGGGTCTTTGGGCAGAAAGGGGGAGGGCAGGAAGTCCATTTCTTTTGTGACGGGGTTAGCATAGGGAATGCCCATCCAATCACCTGCCTCAGTTAAGGCAACGCGAATGTCGATGAACTGAATCCCCAGCTCGTCAGTAACTTGTCGGACTAACTCACTTTTTCCGTTGCCGTGGTCGCCCCAAATCCAAACGCAAACGCCAGATTCGCGTCCAGCTTTGATAATTTTCTTTACTCTATTAATGCTTGCCATTTTCTGACCTCCCTATGGGTTTATTTGCTCATCCCCTTTAGCGTAACACATTCAATTCGGGTTTGTCAAATTCTTTTTCAAGAAAAGCCAAAACTTTTTCGGCGTACTCTTCATTAGTAACTATGTACCCGTTATTATAGAATAGAAGTGCTTTCTCCAGGTTGCCCCCATACTTCCTAAGCAGGTGCTTAATGAATAGAGTACCACATGCGACGTTATTTTGTGGATCAAAGGCTTCTTTCTTTGTTAATCCACATAGTTTGTTGTAAATTATTGGGCGCAGTTGCATTAACCCAACTGCCCCAGAATTGCTGTTGTAAGCTTGAGGATTGCCGCTAGATTCGATTTGTATGATACTCTGAGTCAAAGTAAAGTCGATAGCAGAAAAGTCCTTGAGAGCGGCATAGTGGACGTTCTGTATTTTGTTGCTTAACTCCTTGATTTCATTATGTAATTGAACCACTTCTAGGTGGACTAGAAAGAACGCGAAGAAAGCACACACGGCTAAGATACGAATATTTCTTCTATTTTTTACTGTAATCATTCTCTCTCCCCCTACCGTGGTCTAATATTAGGATCAACATAGCCTATACTATGGGAGCATATAGACTGGTTAATGTCAATTCCTGTTTTTACTTCGGTGGTATACTTTCTCGCACTGTAATCATATGTTTTTTTGATAAAGGCGGACCATGTATTTGTTTTTCTTAAGCCGGGCACCTTAAAACCATTATCCGCTGCTTTTGCCTCTGGACCAGGAAGTAATGAGACTTTATATTTTTTCAAAGCAATCCCCATGTTATAGGGGGTTTCCGGTAAGTGCCTCCACTCAACTCTTCGTATATATAGCTCTGCTCTATGATGTTTTAGGACCTTACTATAAAAACGTTGCCAGCGGTAATACTTTTTATTCACCCTTTTCTTGGTCGTTTCCAAAATAAATAGGTCTTTGGGTTTGAGCCCCACGGAGCGCCCAGTATCCATATAGACACACCAAATTGTATCTTTCATTAGACTAATAATTTTATCTGCCTCTTGCCGTTTCTCAGTATCGGCATCGGGGGCTTGACCTCTTTCAACCGCCCATTTCTTATCATACCCGACTATTCCCCTAAATCTATTTTCGCTGATAGTAGAATGTTTGATATGGTGGCCGCTAAACTTGTATCCAGTTAATTTTAATACTGCCATTTGAGCAAATGTTTCTGGCTGTTCCTCATCGTATTCATACCAATGATAATAGTAGCCCTTCGGCTTGTTGTTTAATTTCTTAAACATTCCGAAGAAGGGAAAGACCTCTCGCCCGCCCGGAGACACAAAACGAAATTTAATAGGGTTTTCTTGTGACCTTTCGAGAATCATCTCGGCCACTGTTTTTCCTTGTTTCTTTTTATTCATCTTTGCTTTATTGTCTAAGATAGCCTTTTTTTGTTTCTGTACATTTGTACGCGCATCGGAATACATTTTCTCCAAGGGATCTACTTGTTTCTTAATAAGAGACCGGCTCAAATATTTTCCAAACATCTTTTCAAACCTTCTTTGGAAGTCGTATTTCTGGCATTTTTTAGCGATTAACCTGAGAGGACTGACAGAGGCCAGACTCTCTTGTAGTGACTTGTGAGCCTTACTCTTATTAAATCTACTTTTGGACATTACTGAACCTTCCCGAAAGCCCCATCGGGCAGATCTTGCAAAATTTTGAGTAAGTCATCCTGCTCTTTTTTCTTTTTCTCTTGGTGGCTTTCCTCTTTTGGGATTCCTTTCGAAAGGTTGGCTTGAATAGTTTCCATTTGTTTGCTCAGCCGTTGTGAGAATTCCTTTTTAGTACATATTTTAGCCTCTTCAAGAATATCTCCCACCGTATTTTCCAAGGCTTGAGTCATTAGCACTGAAAATGCGGTAAATTCTAGCTGAGCTAGCGGGTTACTAAGAAGATCCATAGCTTCTTTTACATCAAACTTTTTCTTCTTGTCCGACATTGGCGGTCTCCTCAGTCTCCGGCTGTTGGTTGAACACTTGGTTGCGTGCTTTTTTCATATCTTGGTAGAGCTTACGACCCACCCGAATGATAAGCATAGGATCATCAATCTTGTTCAGAACCTTCTCAACCTCTTCCCCGGTAACGATTTTGCCTCTAGCCATGTTCTACTCCTTTACGTTTTCTTTTATTGTATCACAATCCTCCGTGGATTGCAACTCTTTATTCTGTGTTTTAATCCGTATCTTCTATATATTTTCTGGCATTACTTTTCATCTTTATCCCTAAAGATAGCTTTGGCCCAAATGGGTTTGCTTTTATTCTCCGAAGGACTGTCTTTAGAATCTTTCATGTATTCGGTGGTAGAGTCGCCCAAGAGAGAATCTAGCCATCTCTTAATAGTTCTTATATCGGCTTCTCCTGTTATCGTAGCTCTCGCGCTGTTATATCCATTCACAGATATTTCTAATTTCACTTGCTGTACCCTCTCATTAATACCTACTGAAAACTGCACATCACCTATTTCCAAAGAAAGTTGATGTTCCAATTTGGCTTGATTCTGTAGTTCACAGGCAACTTTTTTCCGTTGTTCAGTGAGATCTAGTATAAGTCTTTCAAACTTTTTCATTCTGTTCTCCTAATGAACCACACACCGGATAGCTATAAAAAGTATTATGAGTAAAAGTAGAAGCCCCATTATTTTTTCTCTGTTACCGTGTAACGCCTATGTTTATTAGTATGCCCGTTGCTACAGCACCACATCATTCTCTTTTTACCCTTGAGCGGCACAACCATAGTAGCCACCGCCTCAGCATTACAATCAAGACACTGGTTGTTAACAAACTGTTTAGTTTTTATTTGAGGTCTCTTAATCGCCATCTTTTGTCCTCCCTAGTATCATAGACGCCCCGCATACTCGACACGTCTTCGGTACATCTTTTAGTCTCACTTTAATAGGATCAAAACTTAAATGGTGTGAACAATCGTGGTTAGCACACCGAAAGGTCATTTGTTTACCAGTAATATAATTTCTTTCCACCTCTTGCGCTTCTTCAGGAGAGGGGGAGGGGGGAGACTGAGAAGAATAAGCCATTTGATCAGAAAGGAGGTCTTTATTTAGATCGCCAGTCTCCCCTAAATCTATTAAAGTCTCGTTAATCATATCTAAAAGACATTCTGAAGTGTTTTTAAATGTCTTGGGCTCTTTATTAATGATGACATATCCACAGTGGCGGCAGCGATGATTACCAGAACCGTCAATAGTAAAGTGAGTAGAACCACAACCCATACAGCGATTAATGTTTTTCATTAATTCTCTCCCTTTCTTTTTCGAGGTTCATTGCGTGGTAATGCAGCATGGCCTGGTAGTAATGATATTGAGCAACATTGAGCAATCCTTGTGCTCTGAACCTATCTGCCAACTTTCTATGAGTTAGCCATTTATGCTTGTTTCTTCTTTCCACTCTTCTTAAACCTTTCATAGAGCCTTTCAACAACTAGGTCTAGAAACCGTTTCTTCTTTGGCGAGGTATTACCAGGAAAACCATACACGTCATCCATCGCTTTTCTAATAATCTCCTTAACCTCACTTATGTCTGATTTCTTCATCATACTTTATTGTCTCATACTTTTACTAATTTGTCAACCCCTATTTTTCTTTATATTTTTCATATATTGCACCGCAGTAGTTTCCAAACATTCCTCGTTTAAATCAAGGAGAGTAAACGAAAATCCGCAAGAACAGCTATCTATGAGTTCTACACGGTACATATTATCACTGCCTTCTTGCTCCCAATCCCCTTGCCACACTAACTTTTTAACAAGGCAGCGCACAGGCCTTTGAATCTCACAGTCGGGGCACCAAATTATAATCTCATCACCAGGAAAGTATTTCTGTTCAATGGGTTGGCTCATCTTTTTCCTTTTCTAATTCTTTAAGCCTAGCTTCCATTTCCTCAGTGGTCATGTTTTTGACTCTTTCGTTGATCTCTCGAATCCCTTTTTCCATAAAATCATAATGCTCATGGCACAGAAAAACTAAATCATCTCCAACTCTTATAATCCTGTTGGCGTGTTTGCTGCAACCCCGAATCTGACAGGTTTTACTTACCACTAAATACCTGCTAACTCATAGGATTTCTTGAACATTTCGTAACAAAACTTTGCGTGGCGCGTAGCTTTCTCACAGTCATGGAGAATACCATAGTCACGAAACTTAATCCACATCTTTTTAAAGGTAAGTGCTTGATAATATGCCTCTAATTCTGTCATTGTTTTTTCCTCCATTTTTGTCCTGCTTTGAAATCGGCTCCGTAGCGAATATCAGTTTTCTTTTTGTTACGATGTTCTATGAATGATATTGCCGCGATAACCAGTAATCCCAAAACACCAAAGATAATAACTAACTTCATTTTTCTCTCCTTATTAATTGATCGTACCACACTAATTCATCCTTGTCAAATTCTTTTTTTACCTTATTTATCATACGGTTAAACTGCATTGTACGGATCGTATCTAGTTTATAGTCCACCATGGTATTCATATTGACTTTGTACAACAGCGCAGAGCGGGAGAGAAAAGTCCTTGCTAAATACTCACTTATATCATCCCCAACGGTCAATACATATATATGGTTATCTTTCTGTGTCTCTGGTAAAGAGTACAAAAACTGAGGCTCCCAGGAATGCATCTCTGGTAAAATTCTGTAAACATTTACAATCACTTAGCCCACCCGGGTTTCTTTCTGTTTGTCCATCTTGGTTTAATTTTATCATTTTTCCACTTGTCCGTCAAGGCCAATTTATATGCTTTGAAAGTATTCTTTTCCTCTTTAAATTTCGTACAGTTAGCGAACGGGGTAATGTCCAATGAGTCGGGCATATAGTTGTAGCCAGAATAGAAAACATCTAGATATTGTTCACACTTGTGTACTTTACCATATCTATAAGTGTACTCTTTACATAATGCGGTGAAATGATTGATTAACCACAGGTAGTTAGCCGCGCTAGCTCTTGTCCAAACTGAACAAGGGTGATTTATGTGCGTGGCCTGGTAAGGAGCCCCGGGCGCACCCATAACGTGCATTGCAGTAGACAATAATTGAGCGGATTCTAAGCACATCTTGATTACTCGTTTATTATCAAGAGCTTGAGCGGATTTCCAAGCCCCCTTATTTGTAGCAAAGATGTTCATTTCCTATGTCTCCGCATGTATTCCTGAATGGTAATTATTTTCATCTCACTCAGCTTTTCTGTCTTTACTATTTTTTCAGAATTGTCAAAGCCTGTCAAGACAGCTCTATAATGAAAAGTTAGGCTACTTCCCAGGAGCATGGCTATTTCTACTGAATCGAAGATAAACAATTCTCCCTCGTACTCTATGATTTTTCCCTTAAGAGCGTGGGGGTATATAATTATTGCCTGGCCCTTAGCCATCTCTGCTCTCTTTCATCATCGCTATCGTATCTAATCCTTGAATATCATTCCAGTTTACTCTACCTTTCGTACTACATCCCTCAATCTCCACGTAGAACAGATGAACATAAAAACAGTCTACAATGCTCTTAATTACCGCTCTGTGAGGAATGTTCAGCGGGGTAAAATAACTGCCGCTGTCAACCAGGGTACCTGCTTTAAGTATTACTTTGTCGCCAACCCTATACATTTTTGAAAGCCCTCATTTGTCCTATTAGATCGTAGCCTATCACACGTCTTTGAGAAATCATTTCTCTACGATAACATTTTCTGCCCCTATTGTCAACCCATTCCATAATTACTTTGTATCCAGCTTCTTTCCATTTACCTATTCCCGGCAATCTATTAACAGCGTGTCGAGAAAGAACTCTGGCACTGGTGGGGCAGGTTTTACCATAACGATAGCGATACACCTTAATGTAATCCCCCACTTTGTACTTATAGCTATATACTGTTCTACTCACGGCTTAATATCCTTTTATATTCCATAGTTGCTATCAAATCAATTCTTTCAATCTCTTTGTCCGTAGTCGAGATATGTCTCCCATCGCCCGTAAGTATGTTGTACCAATTCCCGTACAAATGGTCCCATTCCCATTCGTCATATAGTTTTGTAATTATTACACGCCCATGATTCTTGTCTACTACCACATCTCCTACTTTATATTTATGTTTATTTTCCACGATTTAAGCCCCTTTTAGCTTGCATCTGCCCAGTTATATCATACCCCACTATTTCACTTTCTGTTATCCAGTGATTTACACCTCGCACAAGATAAAAGTGTGTAAATGTAGGACCATCCACATGGGTATAGGATTTATCTACTTCATATCTTATATCCTTGATTACAGTTCTACCAAGGTAGTGTAAAATCGGTTTAACCCACACTCGATCTCCTATTTCGTAACTATTCTTTTTCTTATTCATCCGTGTCACTCTGTTCTAATTTTTCCATGTTTTCTTCAGTGGCGTACTTAAAAGGAAACTTAGCCCACAACCTAACTGGGTAGTATTGTTCACCGCTACAGGATTTTCTCGGGGGAGTCATGCTAGCGAATCTTTCACGCTTTGGGAGCCTTTTAGTATTGAATCCTCTATAGACCTCTAACGTTTCGTTATCCAGGTCGATTACGTAAGCGTACTCACAGAACAGAGAATCAGCAACAAAGTCAATAGAATTGCATAGGTCTCTAGCCTTACCATGACTTATCATGGAGAGGATACCGGCGCTTGTGTCTCTGCTTAGTTCAGGGTAACGTACCGGCCATGAATCACCAGCCGCATTACACTTTCTATCAATTTCTTGATTTGACAGGAAGTTACACTCTCTAACAGCCCATTTAAAATCTTCTAGATCCATCTCATTGTGGATAAAATCACATATCTTTGCGCCCACTCTGGTGGGGTATCCATACCAATGGCCGTACTGAGCAACTTTTGTTTTGCCGTCACAAACAACGGCTACAATATGCCTAGTTCCCATTAGCTTTCCTCCCCTTCATATAACTTATTGTTTCTAAACGTAATTCATCCTCAAAGAAAAAAGCGTTCATATCATCTAGGAAATAGACGTTCTTGAGCCCTCTTTCCCTGTGTTTTATGGTGCCCCGGATAGGACTATCTCGAAAGGCGGGAGAATGACCAATAACCTTATCACCTATTTGAAATTTATACTTATTTGCCACGGTTTTGATCCTTTTTATAGACCTCTCTGTCCCAGAGATAAGCTAAGCTAGTCATGGTTAGTTGTACCTCTCATATCTTGTACCCCCCTTTTTCCACGATTTCGGCCCTTTTTAGTCCTGTGTTCAAAATTATTTTCTCCCCGTGACCACACATGGCCCTATGTGACTATATATGGCAAGTACCATACATCTATGGTATGGCAATGGCCTTGCAATAACCATGCCAGTTCTGGGCGCTAGCAAAAAGCGTGCCAGTAAGCAAACAATATGCCAAGGGTGACATTTTGCCCGCTCTCTTATCGTAGCACGCGCCACCCTACCGCGCTACCTTCTATAATATATTTATAGGGGGAATTTTTTTTCTTGCTAGGGGCTTGACATTTCCCCCGGTACCGTGATAAGATATTAAGACAAGGCAAAAAACCTAATGAAAGGGGCAAGTTATGGAAAGAATCACCTTGAAAATTTTGAACAATCAAGCGGTACAATTAAATAGACTATTAAAGCCAAAAACTGGAAAACTTGCCTTTGACTTTGCTTATGGTGGCGTGCGATTAGTATTGATTGAAAATAACTCCGGTCACCATAACATTTTCGACACTGGTTATATTTCAAAACGCGCACTTAGTGATATTTTGAGCGCTATTAATAGCCTATTATTGAAAAAAGACAATCTTTGACGGAGAAAAAACCATGAAAAGGAAAAATCAAGTCAGTGAATGGTTAAACCTTGAGTATCACCATTGCCTATTAATGGCCAAATTATACAAAGATAATGACGCGGAGTTATCGGACCATTACAAAAGTCAAGCTTTGCGCGTGAAATCGTTATACAGTCTGTGCGCTGATAATCTTATTGATTGGCGCGTGAAACAATTGAAAATGGAAAGGGGTATACCATGAGTCAAAAAATTTATGAAATCGTCACCAATAGGATAATTGAACAACTAGAACAAGGTGTTATACCATGGCGCAAGCCTTGGAAAGGGGGGAAATCACCTTGTAACCTGATTTCCGGAAAACCTTATAGGGGGATTAATGCCA
>JAEORY010000151.1 GCA_016840645.1 Candidatus Borrarchaeota archaeon
GATACAGAAAGTAGTTCCAAAGCTTTGATTGTTTTTGCCTCCACTACTAAACGTAAACAACACTAGCCACTCCTGAAACTATGTTTAAGTATTTTTCCCTGAAAGCGTGAATCTTACATGTCAAGTCTTAAAACGTCATTCGCAAGTTCTTGGGTTAAGATACGTTTCACTAAACCTACAGGAAGATATTCGTTGCCCCTGCCTTCTGCCTCCCTTGAGATTACCAGTTCTTTCTCCATGAGGCGTGCAATCACGTTATAAGAAGCCTGGGATGAGACTGATAACTCATCTTTAACTAATCCTGTTGTTATTATAGGATGAGAAACAAATAATTTAATTACCTGTTTTTCTCTGTCTCCTAATCTCTGAATCTTTCGAACAATTTCTGATGGTCTTCTTCTTGTAATCTTCTCTAATACGTCAATACCAATCTCTAACATTGAATCGCGTATTGCAAGAGCTATTGCCGCAGAACATAGTTTGATTGCTTCCCTAGGTGCGCCTTCCGATACCTGTGCGATAAAATTAATAGTTTCTTCTGTGAAAGGAGAGACCTCATGTCCTCCCACGTCTTCTATTCTTTTCTTAATGGCTAATATCACTTCTTCTTCAGAAAGAAGATCTAAATAGATGATCTCCTGTACCCGATCTGCCAGAGTATTCAAAATTTTCGGCAGTTTATCGAAGGAAAATCCATTTAAAGCGCTGTAAATAATGCTTATATTGTCTAGATCAGATAATCCCCTTAGCATCTTAGCAACATCGATATTTAGATCATGTGCTTCGTCTATAAGGAGAATTATTCTGTCGTCTGACCTTCTAAGTGTGTGATACAGCACTTGGGGCGATATCTCATTATTGAGTTTCAGTTCCAAGCTAAGGATGGCAATTAATTCCGCAACTGATTCGGGAGGGGCATAAAAAAAGATTGGAAGTCTAGTATCTTTAAAAAGCGTTTCCAGACATAATAGCAACGAAGTTTTCCCGCTACCATAAGGCCCTTCTATAATTACATCATATCCTAAGCGAATATAGTTTTCTAGCAACTGAAATTCTTCGTCAAACCCGACAACTAAATCAGGTTTTCCTATCGGACTTAATTGAAATGGATTTTTGCTCCAATTCATTTTTTGAAACCATTCAAATTCTTCTGAAGACAAAGTAGGTCCTCCTTTCAAAAGTAGAAATGTGTAAACTCTGTTTAATAGATATGTAACATTGGGGTAATTCAGCTAATGTTACGAGTGTTTTTAAGTAATGGCGTTTAATTGACATTTAACTGAAATGTAAGAGATCTGTTGGAATAGTTTATTCATGGTGATAAAATGAATGAAAATACTCCTGTAATAAATTATCTGATTAGAAGAGCACATCGGAATGGCTATGCTACCCTAAATTTCTACAAGGCGATAGAACAAATGTCATGTCTGATTTATGATGGTAAAATTCCTTCTTTTGCTCATGTAATGTAATAGCGTTTTTTTAACACTATATTTCTTCTTCTGGAGAGTTATAAGAAGGCAAATATATATAATGTGAGATGAAATTTTTTAAAGTTATCAAATAAGCTATTTATCTTTCCAAGTTTTTTATTTTACATATACTAAAGGAAGAATCAAGTTGACTGAAAATAGCGAAATCGTAGTTGAGACAATTGATTTAAAGAAGGACTATCATTTAGGTGACGTTATCGTCCCTGCGCTACAAGGAATTGACCTTCAAATAAAGAAGGGTGAGTTCTTAGTTATCATGGGTCCTTCAGGCAGTGGGAAATCCACGCTTCTAAACATGATCGGTGGTCTGGACAATCCAACCTCTGGACAAGTCTTTATAAATGGACAAGATATTTCGAAAATGTCTGACAGTTCTTTGACTGAACTAAGAGCACGGGAAATTGGATTCATTTTCCAATTCTACAATCTAGTTCCTGTACTGACTGCCTTGGAAAATGTAGAGTTGCCGATGATGGTAACAGGGATTAATGAAAAAGAAGGCAAGAAACGTGCCATAGAACTCTTACAGACAGTAGGACTTGGAGATCGTCTACACCATCGTCCTGATGAACTCAGTGGTGGGCAACGACAACGAGTTTCTATTGCTCGTGCATTAGCAAATAACCCTTCAATAGTGTTAGCTGATGAACCAACAGGTGACATAGACACGAAGACTGGAGATGAAATTCTAGATATCATGCATCACCTGAATAAAAACATGGGGGTCACTATGATCGTTATCACTCACGATCCTGCTGTTTCAGAACATTGCGATCGACTTATTCGAATAGTTGATGGGCAGATTGTTACAGATAAGCCTACAGCACACAAATTGCTCGAAATTAGCGAAGAGGAGCTTCGAGCATATCGTGGAATTACTGGTTATATGACTGATCATAGATAGATCATCTGAGTGTATGAGGGTGTATTATGCAACTAGCAATTTTGGTAGCAAATTTGTTTTTGATTATTCTAGTGATAATTGCTGTTGTTGTAGTTTTTCTTCTTTGGAAGGAAAGAAGATTTATAAAACTTGCCATCCGCAACCTAGGACGCAGGAAGACTCGCAATATTCTCACAGTCCTCGGTGTGACTTTATCCATTTCATTATATGTAGCTTTTAATATATCCGCTGATAATGCACTTCAAAGTTTCTTTAATGTTATAGAGATTTCAGGAGGAAAGGTGGATTTTGAAATCACAAGGCTTGATGGTGAACCCTTTGACCAAGATATTCTTGAAGATATTTTAGGGGTTGAGGGTGTAAAGTCAGCCGCTCCC
Organism: Candidatus Borrarchaeota archaeon; assembly: GCA_016840645.1. Next base: position 2,775 of record JAEORY010000151.1, read on the forward strand.
CGGATGCAGCGTTACTGTATTATCTCGTTGAAGCCTGATGGGAATTCCACAGCAGCACAAGTAGTAGGAATCGACCCCCAATATGATAACGAGTTTGGTGATCTCTTTGATTATCAAACTAACGAACCAGTCAATGATCTCCTACAGAAAAAGATGGCTATAGTAAGCGAATTGCTAATGGACGGAATTACTTATGAAGAAGTAGATGATGACGGTGAAACTAGATTAGTTAATGCTACGGTTGGTGATAGACTTAAAATCAACTATCGAACGAGCGGAAACAACCTTAGAAGAAGAGTTTTTCACATTGTAGCTTTTGCAGAAGCTACGGGAAAAGTTCGAGAGATTGGCTATGGTGCATCTGTGTTTATTCCATTGAGGGATGCACAGTCATTATATAAAGCTGGAAGTAAGATCGATAAGATTATTGTTGAAATGGACAAGGCTTACTCAGATGTGTGGGAAGATGTGCAGAAAAGGCTTGAAGATGTTGTGAAAGATGAGGGGCTAATTGTTTATGCTCCAAAACAAAGCCAGTTGGAAGAAGCCCGCAGCGGCGTTGAAGGCATGAGAAGCGGTCTATTCTTCGCTGGCATGACAAGCTTACTTGCCATGATCTTTCTAATTTTCAATGCGATAAATATGACCATAGCGGAGCGTAAATACGAGATTGGAGTATTAAGATCAATTGGCTTCAAAAAACACCATATATTTCGACTATTCTTTTACGAAGTAATTATTATAGGCCTCATTGGTAGCGCAACTGGTGTATTTGCAGGTATAGGCTTGTCACGTGTATTGTATTTGTATATCAGACAGCTTTTTTTCATTGACCCTGAAGCACTAGTAGGTGCAGAATTTGAAGCCCTTCCTCCTATTAATCCTGCACATCTCCAAAATGGGTTCATAATCGGAGTAATCTTTACGGTAATAGGAGGTTTGTATCCCCTTCTATCAATAACTGGTTTGAAGATTATTTACGCACTACGCGCAGAAGCAAGGATAACCGAGAAAGCGGCGCTGAGGCATCGAATTGCATGGATAGCTGGAGGTATTGGCCTTATCATTGGAGGTATAGGTCTTTTCTTAGCGTTATTGATATTCCCACAAATAAATGTTAGTTTAGGTGAGTATATAGGATCTATCCTCGATGGAACGGCTCTGTTAATGGTAGGAATTGGTGTAACCTTATTTGCGGGCGCACTCAAACGAAAATATTTGATTCTTTATGCAGGTATTGCCTTGCTTGCAGTAGGGGTTTACGATACTTTCTATGTTGGATCTTTCATTGGGAGTTTTGTACTCATGGGTGGTTCCATCATCTTTACAGCAGGCATCCTAAAAGGTGTGGGAGGATTTTTTAATTTCATCCTCAAACGCATTCCAGGGTTAAGATATGTGAGCAATCTGGCAACAAAAAATATCGCCAGAAAGCCAACTCGTAGCACGTTAACTTTTGGTATTTTTACAATTGCCTTAGCAATGGTTATTATAATGGCCGCCATTACTAATTCGATTGGAGTCGGAATAATCAATTGGGTTGATTCAAATATTGAAGCAGATATGTTTGTTATTTCAAACGCAGGGGCTCCTCCCAATCTTAGTAGCAATATTACCCGAAATATTGAAGGTATTCACTGGGAACACACAAGTGATGGGGTGATTCCAGGTTGTACTATCCAAGAGTTCGCTGGAGCGGAGTTCGAACTATGGAGCGAAGATTTTAACTCATTGCTGATAGGAGTTAATAGTTCAAACTACGCCGTAGTTAATGAAAATACACAACTCATTGCCCCAAATGATACTGATGTCTATACACTCTTTAAAAAACTTAAGAATCCGAATGGAAACTATTGTATTCTCAGTGACAAACTAGCTAATGAACTAAAGGTAAAAGTAGGGCAAAAAACACCAATCACGATAAATGCTCATTTTAACTCCACTGAATTTAAAGTCATCGGGATCATGCATAATGATATTTTTGGATATCCACAAGCAGGATTCTTCGGCATGATTGACATAGACAAATTCTATGATTTTGGCTTTGAGCAAACGGCCCATATGTTTACAATAAGATTGGATAACTACTATCCGAATGGCACAGAAATCGATGCGCAGGTAGTGGCAGACCAAATCGATGCGATATGGGGAGATGAATATAAATTAGACTTCACGATCAAAGAAGATATCAAAGAAGACATTGACGAGCAAATACAAGAGATAGGTACATTTTTTTCAATTATAAGCTATGCTTCGATCATTGTTGGATTACTTGCATTGGTAACAACAATGATTAAAATAGTCAGTGAGCGACGTCGAGAAATTGGTTTACTCCGAACTATTGGCATAAAAAGGAGCAAAGTAATGCAAATTATTCTCTCTGAATCAATATTTTTGGGTATGATTGGGCTCTTACTCGGAATTATAGATGGATATCTTCTGGGATTATCTATTGTTGGGTTTATTGGTCAAGCTGGAGGAACATCATTTACTGTAGAATTTGTAATGCCATGGGAAGTTGTTGCTCAAACCACTATTGTTGCTGTCATTGTGGCAATCGTTGGCGCGCTATTTCCAGCATGGCAAGCAGGTAGAATAGCACCTGCAGAGTCACTAAGATATACTGGTTAATCCGTATTTCTCCTCTCTTTCTTTTTAACGGTTTTATTTAGAAATTAATATGAAATCGTGCTGATATCTTAATTTTTAGAAAGGGAATTAATCTTCCTATATAGTAATAATTATATAAGGTATTCATATTAAATTTTCAGCAATTAAAGGCTATTTACTAATCTTAAAATTACATTCTTGATTAATGATGCTTAAAAAATATAAAATATTGCGTGTGTCGTGGGGGCGCAAATTTGAATGCGAATAGTGAAATTGTTGTTGAAACAATTGATTTAACGAAAGATTATTTTCTAGGTGGCGTAGTTGTATCTGCTTTGCGAGGAGTTAATCTCCAAGTGAAAAAAGGCGAGTTTTTAGTTATTATGGGTCCTTCTGGAAGTGGTAAATCAACTCTCTTAAACCTACTTGGTGGATTGGATAATCCCACTTCAGGAAAAGTCATAATCAACAATCAAGACATTTCAAAAATGCCTGATGCAAAATTAACAGAATTACGCGCACAAGAAATTGGATTCGTTTTTCAGTTCTATAATTTAGTACCTGTTTTAACTGCTTTGGAAAATGTAGAATTGCCGTTAATGCTTATAGGTATGCCTCGTAAAGAACGCAGGAAATATGCTACAGAACTTTTAGAGACAGTCGGGCTTGGAGATCGAATAAATAATCGCCCTGACGAACTTAGCGGCGGACAAAGACAACGTGTATCAATAGCGCGTGCACTTGCAAATGAACCCTCAATTGTCTTAGCTGATGAACCGACAGGTGATGTGGATACAAAAACTGGCGACGAAATTTTAGGATTGATGCATGATTTGAATGAAAACAGAGGTGTGACATTCATTGTCATAACACATGATCCTGTCGTTGCAGAACATTGTGATAGACTCATTCGAATAATTGATGGACAGATTGCTACTGATAAAATGACTGCACAGAAGGTATTGAAATTTACTGAAGAAGAATTTCAAAAAGCATGTGAAGAACGTTTTGGTTCTGTTAGCGATACTGAATAAAAAATAGTTTTATGGTGATCTCATGCAATTACAGGCTATAAGCGGTAATATTCTTCTAATAATTCTAATAATTGCTGTAATTGTAATTGTTATCTTACTAAAAGATCAAGATCTTGTTCGAATGGCGATTCGAAACCTAGGACGCAGAAAAACACGCAATATCCTTACTGTTGTTGGAATAAGCTTATCAATTTCATTATATGTGGCTTTTGATGCAGCTGCAACTAATGCAAGTGAAACCTTTTTGGACATCATCGAGCTTACAGGTGGAAATATTGACTTTGAAATCTCTAGGATTGATGGTGAAGAATTCGATGAAGATATTCTTGACAAAGTTTTACAGGTAGAGGGTGTAAAATCAGCCGCTCCCCGTTTACAACGTTTTTGTATTCTTTCTATTTCCGATGATGGAAATTCCACTGCAGCGCAAGTGATTGGCATAGATCCAAGATATGATAACGAATTTGGTGACTTATTTGATTATAAGAGTGGTGAACCAATTAATGATCTTGTAATTGGACAGAATGTCATCGTAAGCGAATTAGTACTTGATGGAATTACTTATGAAGAAGAAAATGATGATGGTGAAATCAGTTTAGTCAATGCTACAGTTGGTGATAGACTTAAAATAAAGTATAGAAGCGGCAGAAGTTCAAGATCGAGAGTTTTTGATATCGCAGCATTTGCTGAAGCAACTGGCAAGGTTCGTGATGAGTCTTTTGGATTAAGCGTGTGGGTTACAATTGATGCAGCTCGGAAATTATTCCCTAAGACTGGTGGTAAGATCGATAGGCTTATTGTTGAATTAGATCCCGCTTTCTCTGATAAATTCGAAGAGGTTCAAAGAGGGATTGAGGATGTGGTAAAGGCAGAAAATGATCAACTTGAAGTATTCTCACCAAAACAAACTCAACTTGAAAATGCGCAGGGTGCTCTTATAGGTCTAAATGCTGGAACATCATTCGCGGGTATTACAGTTTTATTAGCAATGGTTTTTCTTATATTTAATGCTATCAATATTACCCTTGCAGAGCGTAAATATGAAATCGGTGTGCTTCGATCAATTGGATTTAAAAAATTGAAAATATTTCGACTCTTTATTTATGAAATACTCGCAATCGGTATAGCAGGAAGTTTGCTTGGTATATTGCTTGGTATTGGTTTATCACAAGCATTATTTCAATTCTTAACAAATACCATTATCAGCGATGAATTAGCTGATCCAACTGTTCTTGGAGAGGCAGGGCAGTTTTTTATTGATCCTATTTCTCTTCGAGATGGTTTCATTATAGGTATTATCCTAACGATAATTGCGGGACTTTATCCTCTTATTACTATTACAAGAATTGCTATTATAAATGCACTCAGGCCAGAATCCCGGACAATTTCAAAGCCCACGTTAAGATCTCGTTTAAAATGCATTATTGGAGGAATTATACTTCTAGTTGTCGGAATAATTCTTTTCATGACAGTAATGTTTTTCCCAGAAATAGAAATGACCGGAATGCTCAGTGGTTTCATTAGTGCTATTGGTCTTGCAATGCTAGTTGTAGGTATTCCCCAAATTATATGTGGTATAAAGCAGAAATATCGTCTCTTGTCGGCGGGCGTATCTTTGTTGATGGCTGGTATCATTGAAATACAGTTTCTTCGCGCAACGGGTCTAGTTGGAAATTTTATTCTTGTAGCTGGCTCAATACTCTTCACCGCAGGAATATTGAGAGGTGTAGGAAGCCTTTTTAATTTCTTCTTTAGACGCATTCCTGGTTTAGAATACGTAAGCGAACTTGCAAGTCGAAACTTGTGGAGAAAACCTGCTCGTAGTACATTAACTTTTGGTATTTTCACTATAGCTCTATCATTAGTCATAACAGTCGCTACAATTACAGGCTCGGTCACAGCGGGGATCCTTAATTTTGTAGATGACAACCTAGAGGCTGACATGTTCATTATATCTCAAGTTGGAGCGCCTCCTAATCTCAGTGGCAATATCACGCGAAATATTCAAGGCATTAATTGGGAAAATACCAGTGAGGGATGGGTTCCAGCCATTACAGTGCAACAAC
>JAEORY010000152.1 GCA_016840645.1 Candidatus Borrarchaeota archaeon
TGCACTATTACAAACAACTGGTTTGCCTTGGTTCCACAGTTCGCGGTCTTCTTTGGTAAGAAATGGGTTGGCCGCAAACGTCATGCACTGATTCCCCTGCGAATCAAGGAGAGACCAACTGTCGAAATAAGAGGGGCGATCTGTATCCTCAATAAAATCACGCACATTTTGCGTTGTGTTAGGTGAAATCATTCCCCAATTTTTATTGGTATCAAGGCGTTCAATCATTCCAGTAATGAGGGAAGGTTCCCAGTGAACATCACTGTCTGCAACCAAAAGATAATCAAAGTTGTAATAATTATTTACTAGTTGGAGTGCCATGTTTCGATATCTGGCTTGGTAACGAACACGCTCCAAAGAGGCGACACTTCCCCATTTTGGTGCGCCAATCCGTTCTGAAATAACAAAACCAATTCGATCTTGCAGCCAAGATTGGAGGAGTTGAGGTGTTTTATCCGTTGAATCGTTTTCAAAAAAAGCATAGGCAGTATTGATACCTTGCTCCAGGAGAGTGGATTCCATTGCATCAAATTGTGCAAGGGAGTTTTTTAGGTAAGATTCGGAGTCTCTCCACAAGGAGAGAACTATAAGAGTTTTCATAGTTCAATACGAATGTAGTTGATGTTTTGTTTTTTCATTCTTTCTTCGTGTTCATCAGCAATGTCGGACAGCACATCTTCAAATACTTGATCCAGCTTTGGAGGACCGTCGTTAGGGTCTTCATAATAAAAACGAGTAATGTTGCTGCTCATTTGAAGAGATACTCAACCTATTTACAGTAGCGTAAATTTTTAAAAACTATTAAAATAGAGGGAATATACACAATCTTTTATGGTTGTAGCTGATATTCCTGCCGAAGTTTGGTACCAGAAATATCTGGAGGAGCCGGAGCTTCTTGAAGAACTTAATTCAAAACCAGCAAGGATTGAGATAAATGGTAAACGCCACTACCACACTCCTTTTCTTACTGGTCCAGCTCCATCAGTAACTACGATAATTTCGCAAACCGCTTCAGAAGCCAACAAGCGAAAGCTTGAGATGTGGGCAAAGAATAACCCTGGGATGCGAGAGGCTGCTGCTGAGAGGGGGACATCAATTCACTGGTGCATGGAACAGTATCTCAAGCGTAACGAATTTGAGGTGCCTGGTGAGTACGGTAAGTTTTGGGATGGCATGCCCCATGTGTTGGATCAGTTTCAAGAAGTAATCTGGGCAGAAACCCCTATGTGGGAAAAACATAAATTTGCTTTGTCAGAAGATGGCGTCGGTAGGGTATGGGGATGTGATGAAGATGGAAGAGCGTGGGCCGGATCACCAGACATCATTGGTGTGGCTGGAAACAAATTAACTCTTGCAGATTTAAAAACTTCAACGGGTCCGTACCACAGGCGTTGGCCTAAAACACATGAAAAGGGTTCGCCTGAATGGAGAACAGGGCTGAGTGGATATATGAAATTCAACAAATGTTGCCTGCAATTAGGAGCTTATGACCTAGGAATTGAACAAACTTTGGGAATGAAAGTTCAACAAGGAGCTATCGTTGTTGCTACAGAAGAAAGGACGCAACTTTTTATTATTTCTAGGAGGCATTTGGATTCTATGAGGGATAAGTGGTTAAAAGTAGTAAAAGAATACTATGAACAAATTAAGGAGGTGGATGATTGTGACCCCGATCTTATCTGAGATTTGGAAAGAAATTATTAAGTGGTGGAAAAAAGTTTGGTTTGAAGCTAAGCTGATGGCTCGTCTCAAGATGATAGAAATTGAGACTCAGTTGGAATCGGAAAAGGAAAGGAAGGAAAGATTTGAACCCATCTACCAAGAAAAAGAGATTGACAATGAACTGCAAACAGGAGAATCCCGGTTGCTCGGAGGGGAAATGCGACTCGCAGCAAAATGGGTTATTGAAGCTGAAGAAAAGATGGGCCAATATGAGTCGGGAGCAGAGGGAAGCAGCCATTGATCTAGCTGTAGAGACTTCGTGTTCGCTTGAGTCTCATAAGACTAGTTAATCTTTGGAAAACTGTAACGTTTAAATAGGGTTGGGAGCCGTAGGATAAAAGAACTGAAAACAAAACTTCCATGAATATCCACGTCGTTGGCGTGGGCGAATGGATGAAGAACCTTATGTGCCGCATGGAAACTGCGGTAGATGGGGACTTCTTTGTCTTGCCGTCCCAGATGCATCTTCATGCTTACAGTTTGATAAAAGAGACGCATTTTCCGGGACGAGATTTTAAAGTAAGTATTGCTTCGCAGGAGGTTGCTGCATGATGAGCGCAAATGAAATGATCCTTACCCCAGGGCAGATCAACCTCGATTGGATTCCACTTGATTGGCCACTTACTCCTCTTGGTGATAAAAAAAATCCTTACCTAACTGGTTGGCAAAACAAACCGCAAACTATTACGGATATTGCAACAGAACTTAATGACGGCACCTGTCATGCTGTCGGTCTAATTGCTGGTCCTTGCTACAACTCACCATATGGATTCGTATGGGTTGATGTGGATGGGCCCAGTGTTTATCAGTTGGTAGAAGAAGTTTCGGGGTACGCATTTGAGCAGGCTCTTCCGCCAACACTCACAATTTGCAGCGGTAAAGAAGGAAGAGAGCGGCGTTTGTATAAACTGTTACAAAAAAACTGGACGGATTTTATCCGTAATAAATATGTTTGGCATGCTACAAAAAACAAAGAGAAATTAGAGATCTTGTGGAAAAAACATCAAGGAGTATTGATGGGTTCTCATCCTGAAACCGATGGATACTTTACGCCGCAGGGTTTGGGATTTGAGTGGTGCCAAGAAATTCCTGAGCTACCAACGTGGATTCTGGAAGGAATTAAAAATAAAAATCAAAAGCAAGGCGTTCCATCAACAGAGCAATCTCGTGTGGTTGGTCCGGGATTTGCAATAAATACACGAATTTCACTTGAACGTGACATTCAGTTAGCGATTGAAGCAACTTGGGGAATGCCACCAGAAGCGGCAGATGACTATGACATTTGGATCACCGCTGGCCAAGCTCTTCACTCACTTGATGAATCACTGCTTGACGTTTGGGATGATTGGTCCAAGCAAAGTAGTAAGTATCAACCAGGAGAATGTCATCGAAGGTGGCAATCTTTTACAAAGGGGGGAGGTCGAGGAGTCGGCTCTCTCATTCATATCGCCAAACAAAATGGCTGGACTCAAAAAGAAGACTCTTCTGCACTACCCGTTTCCGACGAAATGCTTGACCAAGTTTCCAAAATACTAGAAGAAGTTGAATCAGATGTTTCTGATCAGATCGCAACAGAAATTGAAGTTGAAAAAGATTCTAGTTTTCCAAAACCAACCAAAAGAAATAAAAGAGAAAGAGTCAGAGATGATGTTACAAAAGAAAAAGGTAGTGAAAACATTTCCGCTGACAAAGTAGTTGATATTTTGTTAAGTGAATACAAAGGAAATTTAAGGTTTAGTATTCCGCATGGTCAGTTTTTTGAATATGGAAAAGAGCGACATGGTCTTTGGTCGGCTTTAATGAAAGTTGAAATGCTTGGCGAAATTCGAGACAAATTAAAAGAAGATGGAATAAGTAAGCTTTTACCCAAGGGTTTTGGTACAAAGTTACTAACTGATGTTTATGACCAGCTTCAGGCAACACTTTGTTTTAAAGATTGGTATGAAGGAAGTAAGTATCTTTTGTTTACTAACGGTGTTCTTGATGTAGATACACGAGAACTGCTGCCGTTTAAACGAGAGCTTTATTTGACCCAGCAGATCCCGTACGATTACAATCCTGCGGCTACATGCGAACCAATTGTTAAATGGTTAAAGCATACACAATTTAATAATTGGCAAAGAACTCAGGTGTTACGAGCGTGGTTAAGGGCAACACTTTTGAGTACGTACGAAATTCAAAAGTTCATTGAAATTGTTGGCCCAGGAAAATCTGGAAAATCAACTTATGCAAACCTAGCAGTAGCGTTAGTTGGTAAAAAGAATGTGTACTCAACTGACTTTGAGAACCTAGAAAAGAACAGGTTTGAAGCAGCAAGTTACATGGGTAAAAAACTTTTGTTATTCCAGGATGCGGACAGGTGGGGTGGTTCGGTCTCCAGGCTGAAAGCAATTACGGGTAATGACTGGATTCGTGCAGAACGCAAGTATCAAAATGAAAATTATGAGCCGTTCCAATTCAAGGGACTGGTCATCGTCACTGCTAACGAAGCAATTCAGTCAACCGATTACACATCAGGTTTGGCCAGAAGGAGACTCACTGTTCCATTTGATAAGCCATTCAAGGGTGACTCCAAAGAACAAAGGGATTTGATCAAGTTCAATACGAAAGGAGAACCACAAGGAGAATTTGCTGCTTTGTTACCTGGGTTGGTGAATTGGTTGTTAGATATGACAGAAGAAGAGATGCGTGAATACCTGATGGAAACCAACAAAAAAGTTGAATTCTTTAAAAAGTATTCACACACTCAAAATTTGCGTTCCAATTCGATCTTGGATTGGATGGAACATCGAGTTGTTTATGAACCGGGGGAGTCGGCGGCTGTGGGGTTTGTTAAGCCTGCGCCACAAGGTAGTTCACATCTGTATACAAATCAAGACAAGTGGTTGTATGCAAGTTACGCAGAGTTTTGCAAGCAGTGCAACGTTAACGTTATGTCGCGAAACAGGTTTGAACCACTATTTATAGATATTTGCAGGCACCAGCTCAATCTCAACGTGTTTACAAAAAGAACCACAAAAGGAATGAGGGTGTTTAATGTGTTAGTAAGAGATTCAAATCCAAAATATGAAGGGTACCCCAGTGCTGTGACAGTCGCTGCAGACCCTGAAAAATATGAGGTTGATTATGGGGTGTGCATCAGAGCTAATCCTGATGCGAGAATAGAGGATTCTGACGAATTTATGGTTGATGACTAGCCAGGGGCATCACGTCATTCTTGATTTGTACGGCTGTGACCCGTACGTTTTAGATGACTATGACTATCTATACGAAGTGATGTGTGACGCTATGAGTCTGGCCAATGCGCATTTATTGAGTTTGGCCGGACATAAGTTTGAACCACAAGGTGTGACGTTGTTGGCATTACTAGCTGAGTCCCATGCGTCTATTCATACATGGCCACCAGAAGGATATGCGGCGCTAGATGTTTATACGTGTGGAGAAAATATGAATACAAGAAGGGCTGTTGAGTATTGGAAGGAAAAGTTAAGAGCAAATACTGCAGTTGAACGGGAATTACTTAGGTCAACATGTTTGAATAGTTAGGTATACTCGGATAAGTTCCGATTTTCCTAATGAAAAAAAGCAAATTGCTTTGGATTGGCGACATTATTGCCACCACCGGTTTTGCTCGTGTTACTGAAAATGTGCTGGCAAAACTAAAAGATGAATATGAAATTGTGGTGCTCGGGTGCAATTGGCACGGAGATCCGCATCAACTGCAAGAAGAATATCTAATTTATCCAGCAACTAATCGATTCCAACAGGCTCCCTTTGGGGAAGACCGGATTAGAGAAATTGTGGAGCGTGAAAACCCGGATATCGTCTTTACGATTAACGATATTTGGATTGTTAACGAACAGTACAGACGCATTCAAGATTTGCATAAAGCTGGCAAATTTAAGTTTGTGGGGTACTGCCCCATGGATAGTTACAACTGGATTGGTGCTATTTCAGATACGGCTAACGATTGGGATGCAATTGTTTCGTATACGGAATTTGGGGCATACGAATTTATTAAGGGGGGCATACGTAAACCAATTAGCGTAATTCCACATGGACTTACGTCTGGTCAGTTTTATCCCACAGATAAGCAAGAGGCACGCAAAGCTCTGGGTCTATTGCCAGAAGATTTTATTGTGTTCAATGGGAATAGGAACCAGTTTAGGAAGAGGATTGATATTACGATCTCAGGTTTTGCCAAGTTTGCCGTTGGTAAACCGGATACCAAGTTGTACTTGCATATGGGAATGAAAGATCAAGGCTGGGACATTATGCAGGTGTTCGGAAGAGAAATGAATAAGCAGGGGCTAGATGCAAACGGAAGAATTATCATGACCGCCCCAACGGCTAATCCACCGTCTGTCTCAGTTGAGACTCTGAATCAGATTTATAACGCTTGTGATGTAGGGGTCAACACCTGCAAGGGTGAGGGCTGGGGGCTTGTCAACTTTGAACACGCTGCCTGCAGGGTGGCTCACGTGGTGCCAGACCATACGTCCTGTAAAGAGATCTTTGAGGGGTATGGGGAGCTGATTAAGTGCGACCATACGGATGTGGACGTGAACTACGCACGAGAGATGCCCTGCCCCTCTGATGACCACCTGGCAGAGCTTCTGGACGGTCTGTACCAGGGTCTGGGGAGGTTGGAGTCAGTGGCTCAGAAGTGCTATGAGAGGGCCACAGACGTCTGCTTTGAGTGGGGAACAGTCGCTGCTGAGTTCCATAAGGTGTTTCAAGAGGTGCTGGAGGGATCGTTTGATGACACACCCAAAGCTGTCTCACCTGTCTCATTAAATAAGAAAGATAAGAAAGGTAGGCGACGTAAAGCAGGGTCTTCGAAGGAGCTGGTCAGCGTGTAATACTTGTTCTGGATGAAGGAGATGGCCCCGTTTCGGCGGGGTCTTTTTTTGTGCAAAGAAGGGCTAATGCGGAATCAGTATGAGATACAAGTGAGAATAGTGAGAATTAGGGCGGACTTTGGCCAAAAAGGCGGACTTTACCCCCCTTTCTATCTTTAGGTTAGCGATAGGACACTGGTATTAAACCTTGTGGAAAACCCAAAAAATTAGTTCAAACGTATCAAAGGGTTGGTTTGGACCAGGGGGCGTTTTGTGTTGGAAAGAATTGGTTTTTTGGTACAGGTGTACTGCTGGTTCTGCTAATAGTTGCTTCAGCTCTGAGACAAGACCGGGGGGTGTGGGGGGGGGAATTGAGACTGACCAAAGCTTGCTCTCAAGACTTTTTCCACAGCTATTAATACCAGTGTCCTATTCTCTATATAAAGATAAAAAGGGGGGTCAACTCCGACCTTTTGGCCAAAGTCCGACCTTTTTCACCAAAATCACCATGCCAAGACCTCGTTTACCTATTCCTGCTAGTACAAAAAAACTATTACAGCTTTCAAATGAGACTCCTTCTGGACTCATGTGGACGGATGATGAGGACGCTCCCTTCCCAGGGGGAGAGGCTGGTTCCTATAGGCCCGTAACTGGCTTCTACATCGTTCTGATCGAGGGGAAGGAGTACCAGGCTCACAGGCTCGTCTATTACCTACGTACGGGTATGGACCCAGGGAATAACGCGGTGTCTCACCTGCCCAATAACCCTGAAAAAGACAACCGAAAAGAACTTGTTCTTCTCGATACGTATGGTGGCAAGAGCAAAGACTCGTCTCAAAATGAGACTCAAATGGAATTAGTGGGACATATGTTCCGTTATGTCAAAGATATTGATCGGTTATCTGAAGAAGATCTCAAGAAACACAACTATTACCGTGGTTACCCATGTGTACATGGCCATACAATCAGAGACTCTGACTACCACTGGTGTTACCACTGCGCACGAAAAATACGCAGTAATATTTGCGGCTTTGACATTAATTATTTACATGAGGTGTATAAAGTTAAATACGAAGCTCTTTGGAGAACGGTTCAGGTCGGTTCTTTTTCTTCTTGCTGGAATGATTCCAAAGCAAGTCGAAGAATTTGTTTTCCTTCCTACCGTTCCCTCTGGAGCAAACAACGAGCAGAACATAACGCTTTCAATAAACTAATTTATCAATTGGCCTGGGGAGACATAGGCTCTTTTCGCATTACTCAATTGTGTGGAAATCCTAACTGTGTTAATCCTTTGCACCTTAGATCCAGGTTTAACGGCAGTCTTCCACCTCGTTCTCTTATTCCGTTTGAAACAAAATTTAATTATCCAAAATTATTTCTTGCTGCACAATATGAAAATAAAGGCCTCCCTATGGATGTACTAACAGAACGTCAATTTAAAAATTCAATTTCTTCTCCAGTTATTATGGAGTACCCCGAAGAGTAAAATAGAAAAAAAGATAAAATACATGACACGTTTTAGTAGTCAAATTGGTATTGAACAACGTTCGAGAACAAAAAACAACCCTTTGAATCTTGGTGTTTTTTCTCAAACGTCTTTACGTTATTTAAAGGGAACGCTTAAAGCAACATATCAAGTTCAATCTGATGGCTTTGGTGGGGGCACTTATAACCACTGGTTTTTAATTGAGCTTGCCTCTCCTGCTTGGATTATTCTTACTAAAGACGGTGAAAGATCTAAATATATTCAATTATCTTTTTATGATTTAAATTCTATTCCAATTGAAGGTCGCTCAATCTTTCAAGCAGATAGCGTACGTGGGAGTTTTTTGTTTAATGCTGATGATGAAATTTATTATCCATATCTTGATCATGCGATGGGTGCTCAGTCAGATCTTTACAATACT